>JAHEZB010000221.1 GCA_023251285.1 Chitinophagaceae bacterium
AATCCATACTTTTTTGCGGAAAGAAAATTGTTTATTCTGATTCGTATTTGATTCTGTCATTTGTATAATGTTGCTATTTCTAATGTTTCCTGATAACGTTTCAAATCCTATTGAAGCGATGATTTTATTTAAGACGAAATCTTTTGCTTATTTAAATAAAGTTCCTCAACAAGCACAATTAGTATAATGAGAACCGGCGTTGCGAGCAATATTCCCCAAAAACCAACCAATAATCCTAGTGCGATCTGGCTTGTAATACTTAATGCCGGTGCAATGTTGATCATTTTGGATTGTATAAGAGGCTGTTGAATTGCATTTTGAAGAAACTGAATAAATGTGTAAACGCAAATAATGATTAATGCAGTTCCCATTCCATGAGTAAGCCCAATGAGTACTGCCGGAATTAAAGCAAGCAGCATTCCAAAGTTTGGAATAAAATTAAAAATAGCTGCGATTAGCGCCAACGTCAGTACCATTGGAATTCCAATAATGATCAATCCAATCGCGGTTGCAATGCCTATGAACAGCATTCCGATCAGTTGTAATTTCAACCAACCTTTTAGAATAGTTGTTATTCTGGAAATGATCAATGTACCTTTTTCTTTTGCCTTATCCGGAAGTAATTTCACCATTCCTTTTACATAAACGGAAGGAGCAGAAATAAAGAAGATGGCGAGCAGGAGAATGATATATAAATCACTTAAAACGCCAAAACTTGAAGAAAAAAAGCGGTTTAAAATGTCTAAAGTTTTTGTCGAATCTCCTGTTGAATTAAATTCCTTCAGCATATTTCTGCCAATGGCGCTGCTGCCGATAAAATCTTTCACTGTTTGTAAAGTTGCAGGAAGGGTCTGAGACAATTCAGAAATCTGAACTTGTATTCTGGCTCCAACAAACCAAATAATTCCTGCAAGCAAAACGATGTTGATAATAACTGAAAGAACAATTGCCGCTTTGGGCGGCGTATGTAATTTTCTTTGTAAAATACCTGCAACACCATAAAAATAAAGCGCAATTAAAGCGCCGGCCAAAACCAATAAAAGCACACTGAATAAAATCTTGAACAGGAATAGAAATACAAACATTAAAGCAGCAATGCTCACTACAATCCATACTTTTTTCCGAAAGGTTGATAGATTATTCTGATTAGATAGTAATTCATAATCAGTCATTGGCAAAAATGTTTGTTGTTCAATTTGTATTTGATTTTATAAAAAAATAATGATACAAATGCTATGCCTTTAAAAGGAAATTGTGGCGAAAAGAAAATAGGAATATCCGTTATTCTTTTGTTTGCTGCTATAAAAACCGATGCTTTTCTAATTTTGAGAATGTAGGAACGAAACAATATTATTCAAATCTTCTTTTGAAAGTATTCCTCCAAAGGATGGCATATTTTTTCCTCCATTTACGATTCGGACCTTTAATTCTTCTATTGACAAACGGTTGCCGACGGTCGTTAAATTGGGCCCGGCTTTGCCGCCATAGTGATTGATTGTGTGACAATACTGGCAGCCTTTGGCATAAAAAAGATGAACGCCTTTAACGATGGTGGAATCAGGATTTGAAGATTTAATATCGGTTAAAGGCAAAGGCTTTGTATTAAAATTTGGTGACCAGGACGCCTGCAAACCAATCACCAATAAGCTGATCACAAAAACAAAAACACAGATCACACCAAACATTGCCCACGGTCTTTTTAATGGACTTCTTTCTCCTTTGTGAGAAATAAATGGAATTGAAAACAAAAGAATAATCGTTAGCAATGGACCAAGTAACATGGCGATCGATTCTATTTTGTGCGGCATCAAAGCAAACAAAGCAAAGAATGGAATCATGTACCAGTCTGGGTTTGGCGAGGTTTGAACCATTGAAGGATCTGGTGGTGTCGTCAGTGCCGGCGCACCGAAAAGTACTGCAAGAGCGATGATGGCAATAATTATAAACGCACTTACAATAATGTCACGCCAGGCGGCGTCAGGCCAAAAAGGAACGCCTTTTCTTTTCAATAAATTTTGATACCACGAGCGATAAGTTTTGGGATCCACCATTCTTCCGGCTTTAGGTGGTTCTGAAATCCCATTTCTGATTACAAGATATAAATGAAAAGCAACAAATAAAAAGATGAATGCCGGCACGATAAATACATGATAAGAATAAAACCTGCTCAAAGTTTGCCCACCAATCGTGTTTCCTCCCAGAAGTAAACGCGCCAAATACTCGCCAACAAATGGCACTCTTCCTAATTGTTGCGCAGCAACAACTGATGACCACACACCATTCGAATCCCAGCGCAAAAGTTGCCCGGTGAAACCCATAAAAATGGTAAAAATCAAAAGAAAGACGCCACTAATCCAATTCATCTCGCGGGGATACTTGTACGACGCGGTGATATAAGTACGCATCATGTGAAGGCCAACCAAAATGATCATGGCTGAAGCGCCAAAATAATGAATGCCACGAAGCACATTTCCAAATTTTGCCTGGTTGGTGATGAACTGTAGTGATTGGTACGCTTCTTTTGATGATGGTTGGTATAAAAGAGATAAAGCGACTCCGGTTATCACCTGTAATAAAAAACAAAACAAAGTGGCGCTGCCAAAAACATAACTCCATTTGGCTCTCGGCGGCACAGGATGTGTGATAACCGGAAGAATGCTTTCAGATATACCACTTCTGTCATCTATCCATTTCCATATTTTTTTTAAAAAGTTTTTCATGCCGGCTGAGACTTTGATGCACCAATACTTGTAATCGGAAGGGGCGCTGTTTTTATCTGAACTTCATTTTTAAAAACACGGACCTGATATCTTGTCAAAGGCTTTGGTGGCGGTCCCGCCGCCACACTTCCATCTGCATAATAAACGCCGCCGTGGCAGGGACACATAAATAAATGCGCGTCTTTTTCCCATCTTACCGGGCAACCCAAATGTGTGCAGTTGGCCGCGAAAGCAATAAAATTGGTATCACTACTTCTTCTCAGCCATGCTGCAGATTTTGCTGTTATTCCCGCATAAGGTTCCGGATCTGCATTGATAAAAGTAACCAGGTTTGTGGTGTTGATTTTAAAATCATTCAGCTTTCCTACTGTTCTCCATTTTTGAGCTTTAGATTCCAGTAATGGAGCAAGAACTGCACTAATAACGGGAACGGCGGCAACGGCAGCACTTAAACCAGCAAGGCCAAGGCTAAGCTTCATAAAAAATTTTCTTCTGCTGATCTCTTCATTTTCCAATTGATCATTCATGTCGTAAAATATTTATCCATCCGGTAAGTGATATGATAAAAACGATAAGTCCGGCAACAGAAATAAGCCAGGTCGTTAATAATCCCCATCCACAAAACATCAATCCAAGCGCTAAAAAAAACGGCCAGTAAGTAGGTTGTGGTAGATGTTCAGGCTTTGCTTTTTCTTTTTCCATTTTAATTGTTTAGATTATTTGGTTATTGAATTATTGTTCCAATTATATTTTTTTCTGACTGCTTCTCTTCGAACCATTTGATCAATAAAATCATCGAAGCCGTTAAATAAATGAGGCAACAGGGAACCCACATGATCAATCCGGCGAGTTGCTGATCAACAGCTGCAGATAGTTTCCAATCATTTCTTATCATCTGCAAATAACCATAGCCGTCCATTAAATTTTGATAATGAAAATAGGTTCCTAATGGTGCAAAAGTGATTAACAATCCAAGTATAGAACAAAAGATACACGCCGTTGATAGATAGAGCACGCCAGCGATTCCCGGTATTCTGTATTCTTTAAACGGATTAATAACCGGCCACGAAAAGATGATTCCTGCAACCAATAAACTTACAATTTCCAGGAACATCAATAGATTCATCGAATGGGAACTACCCATTGCCGGCATTGCAAAAAGATGATTAAAAATGTAGGGAATATGCCAAAGCCACATGATGCCGACACCAACAAACCAACAAATAAACGGCTTTCTTATTTTTGAAAATGAAAGAAGGGTTTTTTTAAATTTATTTTCTGCCGGGACACCAGCAACCATCAAAGGCGCCGCAACTAAAATGATCAATACATGAGAGAGCATGTGTGCACTAAACAAATAATTTTCTCCTAAAAAATGCAAAGGGGAATTGACGCATAAAATCAATAAAAAGATCCCGGAAAAAAAATATAATGACTGTTTTTTTATTTTAAAATGAATGGCGTACAAATAAAGAAGGCACAAGCCAACAATAAAAGTTGCTGTGGGGATATCAAATTGCCAATATGAAAAAAGTGAACGCATCTTTTTTATTTTTAAAAATTGTTCTTTAATATTTTGTAAAAAGTGGCAACACGTAAACTACCGTAAACACTGCAATCCATACGATATCAACAAAATGCCAATAGATTCCGGCTGTACTGATCACATTGGAAGAAGTGTTATTAAAATCGCCTAAAAAAGTTAAAACAAGTATGATAGATAAGAGCACCAGTCCAACAAAAACATGGAAGCCGTGAAAACCGGTGAGTGCGTAAAAACTGGTTCCAAAGACGCTGCTGCTTAATGTGATTTTATCATTGATCAGGCGCCAGTATTCCTCGCCTTGCCCGATTAAAAAAATAGCGCCGAGCAAAATTGTAATGATGAGCCAGATCTTTAAATTTTTTATTTGGCCTTTCTGATAATTCTTATCTGCAATCCAAAAAGTAAAGCTGCTGCTGATCAAAATGACTGTAAAAATTCCGGTTGTTTTAATATCCAATGCCTTTAGGTCATGAGGCTCAAAGCCAGCATTATAAGCCATATAAATAAATGCCAGAATCAGACAAATGAAAAACATTGCCTCTGTTCCAACTACCAGTTTCATCATCGTTTTGTTCATAATTATTAATTCTTAATTCATAATCTTAATTCTGTGATTCACCATTCACAACTCACCATTCTCCTTCTTCATATCCCACAAAGGCCACCTGCTTTTCACTTCAGGCACTTCATCGAAATTCTTCAATGGTGGCGGAGATGTGGTCAGCCATTCCAATGTAAATCCATTCCACGGGTCATTGCCTGCTGCTTTTCCATTTTTGATACTTTTATAAACGATATACACAAGCAATAAAACTGACAGCCCCATTAGAAAAGCGCCGATGGTAGAAATCAAATTTAAAATT
>JAHEZB010000222.1 GCA_023251285.1 Chitinophagaceae bacterium
TGCGCTAGCAGCCCGAAATTTTTTTAGTAACAGAATTTTTTTTAGTTTGCAAACCTGTTTAAAAAATATTGCGAACTTAGATTAACATTTGCAATAAATGCAATTATATGAAACAAAAGGAATCCAACGATATTGAAGCAGCTGAAAATATGGTGTCTATAAGGGAATTCGCCCGATGCGCTGGTGTTTCAGATACTGCAATTCGGAAACGGATTGAGAAAGGACATATTTCTGCTGACAGCGTACACGTCAATGAATACAATGGAAGGCCGGAGTTGTATTATGAACGTGCATTGAAGGAGTGGATATCGCTTGGTAACACGATGACACGCACGCCAAAATTTTTAAATGAAACTATTGTACCTCTGCGTATGCCGGAATCATTGGCGGTTGAGTCGATTGATAAAAATAATTTATTCAATCAGCCTCCTGCAGATATCAAAGATGCTACAAAAATAAAGGCCCAGGGAGTCGGTGAATATGCGATAGCCAACGCAAAGCAGGCGGTTTTTAAGTCGCGAATGATGGAGATAGAACTGGCAGAGAAGGAAGGGATTTTGATAAGTAAAGAGAAAGTCTACAAGAAGCTCTTTGAGTTCGGGCAAACGATGAGGACAAAAATCCTTTCAATCCCGGACAAACATATTGATGAAATATTTTCCTCAGAGGAACGGAACGAGGCTCATTTAAAACTTTACAAAGCACTTAACGATGCGCTGGAGCAATTGTCCACTAATCCGGAGATCGGTTAACCAATGGAGCAGCTTGAGTTAATATCAGGGTTCCTTGACGGTATAAAGCCTGAACCAATTTTAACCGTGACGCAATGGGCGGACCAGCACCGGATACTAAGTTCCGTTTCATCGGCTGAACCAGGTCCGTATCGTTCCGATCGTACACCGTACCTGAAGGAGATCCAGGACAATCTTTCCGCTCACAACATAATTGAAACCGTAGTATTCATGAAGGCCGCGCAGATCGGTGCAACTGAAGCGGGAAACAACTGGTGTGGATACGTGGCCAGCATGGTTCCTGCTCCGATGCTGATGGTTATGCCAACGGATGAAACTGTGAAGCGTAACAGCAAGACCAGGATAGATCCGATGATCGAGTCCACACCTATTCTCCGGAAAAAAATTGCTCCGCACAGATCCCGCGATGCGAATAATACCACAACACAAAAATCATTTCCCGGAGGAGTACTGGTAATGACCGGAGCGAACAGCGCGGTAGCTTTACGTTCCATGCCTATCCGTTTTTTATTCCTGGATGAGATTGATGGTTACCCTGCTAACCTGGACGGAGAAGGATCACCGATAGACCTTGCTGTTGCGCGGACAAATACTTTTTCTCGTAGAAAAATTTTCAAAACTTCCACTCCAACTATCGATGGAGCTTCGGCTATCCAACGCGAATTTATGGCAACTGATCAGCGGTATTTTCATGTTCCCTGCGTCCATTGTGGTGTTTTACAAAAATTGATTTTTTCTCAGTTAAAGTGGGAAAAAGGCGACCCATACTCTGCTAAATATCAGTGCGTGCATTGTGAAGAATTGATCGAAGAAAGATATAAGCCGGTGATGTTGGCTGAAGGAAAGTGGATCCCGGAGAAGCCTGAGAATGCGGATCCTAAAAAAGTTGGGTACCATTTGAATTCGTTGTATTCCCCGCTTGGTTGGTTTTCTTGGGGAGATATCGTAAAGAAAAACGAAGAGGCAGAAACCGATGTGAATAAAATGCGCACGTTCGTAAATACGTTGCTGGGTGAGTGTTGGACTGAAAAGGGTGACGCTCCGGAATGGCGCAGGCTTTACGATAAGCGTGAAACTTACGAGATAAATAAACCGAATAAAGAAGTTTGTTTTCTTACTGCAGGTGTTGATATTCAGCTGGACCGGATAGAGCTTGAGATTGTTGGATGGTGTAAAGGAAAAAAATCCTATTCCATTGATTACCGCGTGCTTGTTGGTGATACCGGTGGCACTAAAGTGTGGGACCAGTTGGCAGAGGTTATGAATGAAACCTGGATCACTGAGGACGGAGTGCAAATGCGGCTTTCAAAAGTTGCGATTGACACCGGATATAACACTTCTCATGTGTATGCTTTTTGCAGACGGTTTGATTTGAGTAGAGTGATACCGATAAAAGGACAGGATAAGCAGCAGTTAATTATTTCATCGCCAAAAGCTGTGGACACGATGGCTTCAGGAAAAAAAACCGGCAGCATGAAAGTTTGGAATGCCGGTGTTTCTGTAATTAAATCCGAGTTGTACGGGTGGTTGAAACAGGAAATAGCGGAAGACGGAACCAAACCAAATGGATACTGTAGCTTTCCGCAATACAATCCGGAATACTTCCGTGGCATAACAGCTGAGCATCTTGAATCAGTTATGTTTATGGGCTTTAAAAAATACCGGTGGGTAAAAAAATATCACTTCAACGAGCCATTAGATGCGCGCGTGTATGCAAGAGCTGCGGCTGCTGTTGTAGGTATAGATCGTTTTCAACCACATCATTACGATATCATTCGTGGAACTACCCCTGGAATAAAAAATGATCCTCAAGTTAAAAAACCACGTTCAAGTTTTTGGGATTAAAATTTCTCTTGCATCAAATAATTTCTAATTTGGTGTTATGGCATACACACAAGATCAATTAAATTTACTCGATGCAGCTATTGCACAGGGTGCATTAAAAGTGGAATTTGCAGATAAGAAAGTCGAGTACCGTTCCCTCGAAGATATGCTAACCACGCGCAGATTGATGGCCCAGGAACTAGGTTTAACAACACCAAACTCAGGAAGGAAATTTGCAGAGTACCACTCAGGATTAGATGAGTGATATTGATGCACGTATTGAGTTTTTGATTAATATATCCGATGACATTCATAGATAAGGCAATTGGTTTTTTTAGTCCCGAAAGAGAATTAAAAAGAATTCGTGTTCGTTTAGCAGTAAACGAAATGCGAAAGTATGACGCAGCTTCTTCAGGAAGAAGAACAAAAGGCTGGCAATCATTGTCCTCCTCTGCTAATACCGAAAACGGTCCCGCACTTGTTGCGTTAAGAAATCGCTCCCGGGACCTGGTCCGTAATAATCCTTATGCAAAAAAAGCGATCGATGTAATTACAACTAACACTGTTGGTACCGGCATCCGTCTTACAATCAATGCTAAGGATGAAGCAACGCAGAAAAAATATGAAGAGGCATGGGTTGGTTGGGCTGAATCAACGCAGTGTGATTTCACCGGGATGCTTAATTTTTACGGTATGCAGGCGCTTATTATGCGAACGATTGCGGAAAGCGGATCCTGCCTTATCAGAAAAAGAGTTGTAAGAAACGCAGATACTAAAGTTGCATATCAAATGCAGGTTTTAGAACCGGAATATTTGGCAACAGAAGCAGACAAGCCAACGTTAGATGGTGGCGGCTATATAATGCAAGGAGTTGAATTTGATAAGAACGGATCCCGTGTTGCGTATCATATTCATGAGCGCCATCCAAACGAGCAGTTCCAGGCAAAGTATAATAGAATTCCTGCAGCTGATGTTATGCACGTTTACAAGATCGATCGTCCAGGACAAATAAGTGGCATTCCTTTTGGAACCAGCGCGGCCCTAAAACTGCATGATTTTGCAGACTATGAAGATGCGCAGCTGATGCGACAAAAAGTTGCTGCGTGTTTTGCTGCATTTATTCAGGACCAAAGTCCTGATGCAATAAATGGAACAGGTGCTGCAGTAAGTACATTGCCTGAGCGTGTTGAACCAGGTATGATCGAACATTTGCCCGCAGGAAAAACGGTAACATTCGGAACACCACCAGCTGCTGAAGGTTATGAAAGTTATGCTAAAAAAATTCTTCAAGGTGTTGCATCCGGATACGGTATTACTTATGAGGCTTTAACAGGAGATCTTGGTAACGTAAATTTTTCTTCCGGACGAATGGGTTGGCTGGAGTTTCATAAAATGGTAGAAGATTGGCAATACAACATGATGATCCCGCGCTTTTGCGCTGTTGCATGGGAGTGGTTTGTTGCCGGTGCAAAAATAGGTTCTGCATTACCTGGTAAAGAAGTTACTGCAGAATGGACCGCGCCAAGACGAGAGATGATTGATCCTGTAAAAGAAAGTAAAGGTTTGTCATTGCAGATCCGTAACGGATTGACCAGCTGGAGTGAAACGATACGTTCTTTAGGAAGTGATCCTAAAAAATTAGCCAAAGAAATTTCAGAGGACTTTAAGTTATTTGAAAATCTTTCCTTGATATTAGATTGTGACCCCCGAAATAAAATAGTTGATACTTCTTCAAAGGCTGAATAAGTTTTTTATTCAGCCATTCAATTTTATTTTCAAACAAGTAATTTTTTGATTGAAGCAGATAAATTTATTTTGTCCTTCAGCTATTCTTACGCCATAATTGTATCCATTATGTCGAAAGAAAAATCCAAACCAGCAAAAACCGAAAATTTACATACTCGAGCCCTTTTCGATCCGGCCACTTTTAACGAAGCTGAAAGAACCGTTGATGTAATTTTTGCCACTGAAACCACTGAAGTAAAAAGATATGACTGGAACAATGATGTAATATTCATTGAGCAGTTAGTGTGTACTCCTGAAGCTGTAAGATTAGGCCGTTTGAATGCAGGCGCGCCTCTTTTAGACAATCACAAGCAGTGGGATGGTGTAAAAGGTGTGCTTGGTGTGGTTGAAAAGGCCGTTATTTCCGGTGGACAAGGCCGCGCAACTATCCGTTTCTCTCAACGAGATGATGTAAAACCAATCATGAATGACGTTAAAGACGGCATTCTTCGCTCTATTTCTGTTGGCTATAATGTAAAAAAGTACGAAAAGCAACCTGTTATTGAAGGTGAAACACCTATTTACAGGGCTATTGATTGGGAACCGGCAGAAATTTCTTTAGCTGTTATCCCTGCCGATATCGATTCAGGTGTTAGATCTGCTGAGTCGAAATTAAAAGCAATAAATGAAATTGAAATTATTGAAATCGAAAATAAAAATTTAAACACAACCACAAATAACAGAGAAATGGAAACTGAAAAACATGAAAACAAAGAAAAAAAAGTAACCACTCCTGTGGTTGATGAAAAAGCAATCCGTGC
>JAHEZB010000223.1 GCA_023251285.1 Chitinophagaceae bacterium
GCACCACCATACGTGCCACTATGCAAATCCCTTTCAGCGCCGGTAACTTCTACCTCGATATACGATAATCCACGCACGCCAATGTCAAGTGACGGCGTGTCCATACTAAGCATAGAACTATCGCTGATCAAGATAACATCCGCCTTTAAAAGTTCTTTATTCTGCTCCACAAATTTCCCAAGATTTGGTGATCCGACTTCTTCTTCTCCTTCAATAATGAATTTCATATTCGTAGCCATGGTATTTGTCTTTACCATTGTTTCCAATGCTTTTAAATGCATAAAAAACTGGCCTTTATCATCGGCGGAGCCGCGCGCGTAAACCTTTCCATCTTTTATTACCGGCTCAAAAGGATTGCTGTGCCACAGTTCCAGCGGTTCTGCAGGTTGCACATCATAATGCCCATACACTAAAACCGTAGGTTTATTTTTGTCAATTATTTTTTCAGCATACACTACAGGAAAGCCGTCGGTTTGCATCACTTCGGCCTTGTCTGCGCCCGAATTCAAAAAACTTTGCTTAACGGCTTCAGCACATTTTATCATATCCGCTTTATGTTCACTTTTGGCACTTACCGAAGGAATTCGAAGCAGCTCCATCATTTCATTTAAAAATCTTTCACGGTTTTTTTCCTGGTATTCTTTCCATTCTTCCATAACAAACATGCTTGGTTTATAAAATAAATTGAGCGAATGTAAAACTTTTTAAAAGGATATGTTAGAACAAATAAAAATAACAGAAATCGTAAACATTTTGCCTAAAATATTTGGTTTTCAATTAAAGGAATCTTTACATTTGCATCAGATTGCTTTTCAATTTATCAGCCTTTGTTTTAGTTGCGTCTAATGGATGCTTCTACTACAAAGGCTGAGTCAATTTTGGGATTGAAAGTTTATAGTTGAAACTTCAGTAAACGAATAAATAATCGCTATTTCAATCCTCCACGATGCAGTAATAAGCTGCATTAGTAAATAGAATGATAAATTAAATATTTTGGTTTTTGTTTAAATGACCAATAACGCGCGTAGATGCCAACCTGATATTTTTAAAAAGCCGATAATAATATTCTTTATTAAACAATTGCGAATCGTGCATCGCTTTATAAGTTAGAAAAAAACCAACCGGCGAAAGCACAATTACCGGAAGCCACATTCCTACAATCGGCATCAGGGTATGTTCTTTTGTAAATTTTTCTCCAAAAATATTTAATAAATAAAAGATCATAAAAAATACCAGCGCCATTACCAAAGGTAATCCCAGTCCACCCTTCCTAATGATGGAGCCAAGAGGTGCGCCGATAAAAAACAATACCAGGCATGCGATTGAAAGTGATAGCTTCTTATGCCATTCAATTTCATGCTGGGTGAAATCATCGTTTTGGCTTTTATAATCCACTGCTGCCATTTGTAACAGGTTGCGGGCATTATTTACGTTATTCAGTGTTTGTTCATAAACAACATTCTGTAGGCTATCCGGAATGAGCGCGTCAAAAGCTGTAACTTTTTTGGAAGGAATTTTTTCTTTTACGATCGCTGTTTCTTTTTTTGTGGCAACGCTGTCTTTAAAATTTGAATACTTTATATAGAACGCCAGTTGGTTTTTATTTCTTTTATATAATGAGTCAGGAACCTTTTTCAAAGAATCAAGATCTACATTCAATTGCCTCATTGTTTTCATACGAATATTATTCATAAAAAGACTGTCTGAGGTTTTTTGCAAATTAAGCTGGCTCAAATCAAAGAGCTTATTATATTCTTTGAAACCAAGATTTATAAATTCGTTTTTGGTAGAATTAAAAGTACCATTTTCTTCGTAGCGGTTTCCGTTTTCCAATTTGAATTCAAGAAACTTTTTATCGGTACTCATAGACATTTTGCCACTTTGTGAAATGATGGTATTATCCTGAACCCCGTTTGATTGTTCATAGATCAAAACATTGTGCAACGTGCTTCTATCTTTATCTTTTTTATCTACTTTAATTGAAAATCCCCGGAAGCCATCGTAGAAAACGCCGTCTTTTAGATCGAACGCAGGGCTTTTTTCATAAATATCATGATAGATAACGGCAAATTTTAAATTCGCTACAGGCGCTATATAATTTGCAAATAAAAAGGCAATTCCCGATAAAACAATTGATACAAAAAACAGAGGTCGCATAAAACGCAACAAAGAAATTCCGGACGATTTAATGGCAACCAGTTCAAAATTTTCGCCCAATTTGCCGAATGTCATAATAGAAGACAGAAGAATTGCAATCGGCATTGCAAGCGTTACAAGAGTAGCACTTGCATAAATCAAAAATTTTGTCAATGTCAACATATCGAGTCCTTTGCCCACCAGGTCGTCAATATATTTCCAAAGAATCTGCATCATAAAGACAAACAACGTAATAAAAAAAGTGGCTATAAAAGGCCACACAAAAGCTTTTAGTATGAGTTTGTCGAGTTTTTTGAACATGCAAAAATTGCGGAGTCTATTATAAAATTCTAATAAAAATATTGCAACAAAAGTACGGGTTTCAACTTTTGAAATGGAACTTCCGGAAACGATGTGTAATTTTTATAAAAGAATTAATTGCAGGAAGATTCGAAATTTTCTTTTAGAAAAAAGAAAAAGCCTTTTTTAGAGAAAAAGATTTAACAGCGTTACGGCTACAAAAAGTTACAGGAATTTATCGCCAATATTTCTTTTTATTTCTGATAAATATTCTTTGATATTTTGTTCCTTTTCTTTTTTACAAATCAACAAGGCATCTTTACCATCGACAACGATAAAATCATCCAATCCCTGCAATAAAATTAATTTTTCATCGGTGGTGTGCACTATGTTTTTTGAGCAATCAAAAAGTACCACATTATTTCCCGCCACTGCATTTTCATGGTAATCTTTTTCCAGGTTTTCATAAGCGCTGCCCCATGTTCCGAGGTCGCTCCAGCCAAAAGAAGATGGAATTACATAAACATTATCCGCCTTTTCCAAAATGCCGTAATCAATGGAAATATTCATACAGAGCGGGTATATTAATTCTATCGCTTCCTTTTCATTTTCTGCGTTCATCGCTTTTTTTGCTCCTTCAAAAAGTTCATGTATTTCCGGAAGGTGTTTTTCAAAAGCGGTAATAATATTCTTTGTTTGCCACACAAATATCCCCGCGTTCCATAAAAAATCGCCGCTGGCAATAAAAGTTTTTGCCAATTCGAGATCTGGTTTTTCGGTAAATGTTTTTACTTTATAAATATTGTCGCTTACTGCGTGTTGCTCATATTGAATATATCCATAGCCGGTATTTGGTTGAAAAGGTTTGATCCCCAAAGTGAGTAAGGCATTATTTTTTTCAGTAAACTCCAGTGCTTCAAGACTGGTTTTTATAAAGGCTTTTCCATCCAGGATCAGGTGATCTGCAGGTGCGCAAATCAAATTACTTTCCGGATTCAATTGTTGAAGCTTATAAGAAATGTAAGCAATGCACGGAGCAGTGTTTTTTCGGGAAGGTTCACAAACGATGTTTTCAACCGGCATCAATGGTAACTGTTTGGCGACAATGTCTTTATATTGATAGGAAGTAACGACATAAATATTTTCTATTGGAATATACTGTGCAAAACGATCAAAAGTTGATTGAATAAGTGTTTGACCGGTATTTAAGATATCCAGGAATTGTTTGGGATAATCCACACGGCTAACAGGCCAGAAACGGCTTCCAATACCGCCGGCCATGATGGCTACATAATTGTTTTTGTTCATAATTAGTCTGTTTAAATAATTCCTTCACGAATCAGGTCGTGCAAATGGATAATGCCCGCATAATTATTACCATCAACTACCACAAGTTGTGTAATATTTTTACTGCGCATGATATCCAGTGCGTTTACAGCGAGTGATTTGCTATCGATAGTTTTGGGGTTTATAGTCATGATATCTTTTGCTTTTACCTCTTTATGGTTCAAATCCTTTTCGAGCATTCTTCTGAGATCGCCATCGGTAATAATCCCGGTAATTTTTTGATCATCGTCTAATACAACGGTGACTCCCAGGCGCTTTTTCGTTATTTCAACAATAACGTCTTTCAAAATGCTTTCAGTATGTACTGCAGGTTTTTCATTATTGATTGAAAGATCCCCAACATGTAGGTACAATTTTTTCCCCAAAGCTCCTCCCGGATGAAATTTTGCAAAATCTTCTGAACCAAAACCGCGCAATTTCATAAGACAAACGGTAATGGCATCGCCCATTACCATCTGCGCGGTAGTGCTGCTTGTAGGCGCCAGGTTATGAGGAGACGCTTCTTCTTCTACGGTGGTATTCAAAAAAATATGTGCACATTTGGCGAGATAACTTTCCTTATTACCGCATATCGCAATGAGCAAGTTTCCAAAATTTTTTATCAGCGGAACCAACACTTTTATTTCAGGACTGTCGCCACTTTTGCTGATGATCATTACCACATCATTTTCCTGCACCATTCCAATATCGCCATGAATGGCATCGGCAGCATGCAGAAAAATTGCCGGTGTGCCCGTACTATTCAGGGAAGCGACGATTTTTTGCGCGATGATAGCGCTTTTGCCAATTCCACTAATTACCACGCGACCTTTGGAGGAATAAATTCGGGTGATCGCTTCTTCGAAATCAGCATTAATAAAACCTTCCAATGCAGCAATACAACGCGATTCTGCAATAATTGTTTGTTTGCCGGTATGAATAATATGATTTCCCATTAAATATCGAAAAAGTGTGCTTTTACTGATGTTTTTGAAACGATTGCAAACGTACTTTAATTGAATGGATGAACAAAGCAAAATAATTGATTCAATTATTACAAAATGATGTACCTTAACAAATTATCTAAATAAAGGGAATGTTAAAGCAACTTTAACCTCATGTTTCAATTCCATAATTTAACTTTGGAACCCTTTTAAAAAAAGAAAGAATAGCAGAAACGAAAAACCATGCCTACAACAAAAACAAAAAAACCACCCAAAACTTCCACGCTCAAAACATCAAATAAAAGTAATACGGACAAAACTCATCAAGGGAAATTACTTTCAGAACATCTTCAAAATAATTTTGGATTTAATTCTTTTAAAGAACCACAAGAGGAAATTATAAAC
>JAHEZB010000224.1 GCA_023251285.1 Chitinophagaceae bacterium
TCGATACGTGGTATCTTGACGAAATCATGAACCTTGATGTCAGCGCTGAAAAAATTGATTCATTTAAAAAGAAATCATTTCCGTTACTTTCAAACAAGAAAGAAGATTTTATACAATATGCAAACCTCTGCCAGTTGGAATCTTTCAATCTAAAACTGGAGCTGAAAAGAATGGAAACGGTTGATAAAAGAGCCCGAAATCTGTTAGACTTATTGAAAAAAGAATATCAACTGAAATAAAAATTTTATGGAAGTACATCACCACCCAAATGTAGAAAAGAAAGGATTCAAAGAATATTTTTTGGAATTCTTAATGATATTTCTTGCAGTAACGCTTGGATTTTTCGCTGAGAATGTGAGGGAGCATTTTGATGAAGAAAAAACCGGAAAACAATATCTTGAAGATGTCAGGCAGGAACTGCTGCAGAATAAAGATTTGTACCAACGCTATGACAGCTTTTTTGCACGAAAAATACCTGCTACAGACAGCCTTATAAAAATTTTTACAAACAAAAAAGAAAATGAGGATCTTTCAATAACTGGCCGTCTTATAAATTTTACAAGGCTGGTATTTGTTTCAACTATAAGCAAGGCTGCATACGACCAAATGGTAAATTCAGGAGGCTTGAAATATATTCATGACCCGGCATTCAGAGATTCACTAACAATTTATGAAGGTGGCATTTACAACTTCGAAAAATACAACGAGATAGTTGACGACTACCGGTCGGATGCTTTCCCTGATGTAAGTTCTATAGAGCCATTGTATAGCATGGCCCCTCATGCAGGCGATGCAAATGTGACGATGGCTCCATTTTCAAAACTCTCCCAAAAAGAAAGAACTGAAATACTGAACTTTTACAGCATCTATTTAGTAAGATATGAATCCGACAAGATTATTGCCGCCAGGTTAAATAAAAAGAATGACGAACTTATTAAAATGCTGGATAGTATGCTAAATAAATGATCTAAACACAATCAAATGGAAGTACATCATCACCCGAACGTAGAAAAGAAAGGATTCAAAGAATATTTTTTGGAATTCCTAATGATATTTCTAGCGGTAACACTTGGCTTTTTTGCCGAGAATATTCGTGAGCATCTGACTGAAAAAAGCAGGGAGAACGAATACATAAAATCGCTGACAACCGACCTTAATGATGATATAAATAACCTGCATAGTATAATCATTTTTGAAAAAGCGGGGATGAATCAGTTAGATACGCTCATAGATTTATTAGACCATCCCCGGCTCGCAAAACAAGAAGGAGATGAAATTTATTTTGTAGCAAGGCAAGGTCCAAGGGAATTTCCGTTCCCTATAACCAGTCGAACCATTGACCAATTAAAAAGCTCGGGCGGTTTTTTACTGGTACGAAATGTGAACGCATCGAACCAAATTATCAATTATTACAACGGGTTTTCACCGATAAAGCTTCTGGAAAACAATTATGACAGAGAGTTCAGTGAATATGAGCGTGTTGCCGCACATATTTTTGATCCCGAAATTTTGAGAAGGCAGGAAAGCCCTACCGGTGTAATTACGCGAAGTGATGATTCTCCTGTACTGCTTACTTATGACAATAACTTACTGAAGCGGCTGGCATTTACTGTAGTCCAGATGGGTGGTTCACGGCGCTACCGGTTAGGTTTGCTGCAGGCGCAAAAGATACAGGCAGAAAAATTAAAATCATACTTGCAGAAGGAATATCAATAGAGAACGGAGTAATATTTTATTATAGTTTAAATCAGCACAAATGAAAATCTCAAAACTCATTTTAATTCTTTCGTTACTATCAGTTCAGTTTGCCAAAGCCCAGGACACTACTTTGGTAGTATCTGCGAATAGCTTTGATAAATTTACCGATCAGTTCTTATTAGCTAATAATGATGGCTGGATTTTCAGGCCGGGCAATGATTCAAACTGGGCGCAGCCGAACATTGATACTACCGGCTGGATTAAAATGAATCCGGAGGAGTTATCTAAAAAATATGCGGATAAAAATGGCAGGGTCGAAGGTTGGTTCCGGATAAAACTAAAATTTGATAGTTCCGTGCTCCGGAAAGTATTATGGATAGATTTTGCCAATTGGGCAGCAACACAATTTTATATAGATGGCAAACTAATGGCCACAAGAGGTAATACCGGCGATAATGGGAAACCCTTCGAGGAATATAATGATGATCTTGATCCGCTTGCGATTACTTTTAATAGCGACCAGGTCCACACTTTTGCAGTTCATGTTGTAGGATATCTTTCTCCTTTTCCACCAAATGATTTAAAATATAAGTTGAACACCTATGATTTATTTGTCATTGAAGGCCCGAATCCTTTTACCAAAATATCAAAGTCCATCGCAGATATTTATTCTTTTGACAATACATGGTTAGTTGCTTGTGCAGTATTAAGCCTGTTATTTTGGTTGTTAGCGTTTCAAAACCGCCGGGAAAAAAATCTGGTCCTGATAGCGCTCTGCACAAGTTTCTATACACTGTTGAGCTTTGCCCAGTTAAATACTGTTGCCATTGGCCTGGCACATTATTTATCATTTTATATTTACGGTCTAACTAGAAATATTTCTATTATATCAATATTGTTTATTATTCCTGTGCTCCTGATCAGGATCTTTAGACGAAGACTCAACCGTAAATTAATCATCTTCCTTGTTGCCTTATTCCTTTTATGTATTTTGCCATTCTTCTTTAGCGTTTCAAAAACAATAGTTTCGATAATACCAATTGCAGCTATTCTTTTCTCAGTTAGCATTTCCCTGTATTATATTTTCAGTTCATGGAAAAAACTGCGCGGAGCACAGTGGGCGATCGTGGTAGGGCTGTTTTTTTCCCTTTTCATGTTTTGTTTCTTTTTTGTATACGTTAAGACATCAGACACTCCAAATTTCTACCGATTCTATACACTTTTATCCTTCTTTGTTCTCTCATTCCCGATTTCCTTATTAGTATACGTTTCCATGAGGTTTAAAGAAATAGTACAGGAGGTGAGGTTAAATGCAAACAAAGTGGTGCAGCTCTCAGAGGAAAAAAGGTTACAGGCAGAAAACCAGCAACAAATACTGCAGGAAGAAGTGAACCGCCAAACTGCAGAGATTCGTCATACACTCGATAATTTAAAAGCTACGCAAAAGCAACTCATCCAATCGGAAAAGATGGCTTCGCTGGGAGAATTAACTGCCGGCATTGCACATGAGATTCAAAACCCGTTGAATTTCGTAAATAATTTTTCCGAAGTAAATAGAGAAATGATTGCCGAGATGAAAGAAGAAATTTCTAAGGGTAATTACGACGAAGTAAAATTGCTTGCAGATGATATTGAAGCCAATGAAGGAAAAATCAACCATCATGGAAAGCGTGCAGATGCTATAGTAAAAGGAATGTTACAACATTCGGGAGTTTCATCAGGTCAAAAAGAGCCAACCGATATTAATGCTTTGTGCGATGAATATTTGCGATTGAGTTATCATGGTTTGCGCGCGAAAGACAAAGGCTTTAATGCTTCCTTTAAAACCGATTTCGATGAAAGCATTGGAAAAATAAATATCATTCCACAGGATATTGGCAGAGTATTGTTGAATTTGTTTAACAATGCATTTTATGCCTGTGCTGAGCGAAGCCGAGACACAACAAAGGCCTGCCTGAACGAATCATTCGGGCAGGAACAAAAAAGCGAGAATGTTATTTCGTACAAACCGACCGTTTCAGTAGCGACAAAGCAATCAGGAAATATTGTAACCATTACCGTTAGTGATAATGGTAACGGAATTCCGGAATCAATCAAAGAAAAAATATTTCAACCATTCTTTACTACGAAACCTACAGGACAGGGAACAGGACTGGGTTTGAGTTTGAGCTATGATATTATAAAGGCGCATGGCGGAAATATAAAAGTGGAAAGTAAGGAAGGTGACGGAACGGAATTTATAATTGAATTACCAGTTGTCTGAATCACGGATTATATGGATTAAAAGATTTCACAGAAAAAACAACTTTAAATGGCAGAACCAGGAAAAAACCTGAATATAAGCTTAGCCCCGGATACGGTACAAGCAGATTCTATTTCCCCCACAGTAATACCTTAATGCATTGAACAAACGAAAACCAATTGGAAACATGAGATTTCACTACATTACAAATACAAAACAATGGAAGTACATCATCACCCACAAGTAGAAAAGAAAGGATTCATGGAATATTTTTTGGAGTTTCTCATGATCTTTCTCGCCGTCACGATGGGATTTTTTGCGGAGAATATAAGAGAAAACATCGCCAATCATCAAAGAGAAAAAGAATACATCAATTCTTTCCTCGAAGACCTGAGAAGCGATAGTGCTTTTCTAAATACCAGCATTTCTACACTCATACCTTATCATGTTGTTTGGATGGATTCGATAGTACACCTGCTGCAAATGCCCGGTGTAAGAGATAAAAACAGAGAAATCTACCAGGCGTTTATAACAGCAACAGCATGGACGTACGATTTTCACCCGACTGAACGAACGTTATCGCAATTACACAGTGAAGGCTTTTATTTGATCAGAAACGCAGAAGCTTCCAAAGCAATAAGCAATCTCGAAGATCATTACAAACTCTTTTCGCGTGCTGAAACTTTATTTCAAAATATGCAGAACGATATTGATGTTGCAGCTTATGCTTTTGCAGACCCGAATATTACAGGCTACCTGTTTGCCAAAGGATTTAAGAACAACAAAATATTTACCCTGCAGTTAGCAGATATTCCTGCAACAGTACCAATCACATCAACAAACAAAGACACACTAACAATATATACGAATAAAATAAAGAAATACAGTTTCTATCTGCAGGCCGCAATAAAAGCTGATTATATTAATCTGTCCCAGGAGTTAAATACGACAATAGATATTTTGAAAAAGGAATATAACGCTCAATAAAATTTGACATGGAAGTACATCACCATCCACACGTAGAAAAGAAAGGATTGAAGGAATATTTTTTTGAGTTTCTCATGATCTTTCTGGCTGTAACACTTGGTTTTTTTGCAGAGAATATTCGTGAACACCTGTCTGATAAACGCATTGAGCGGGAGTATATCATATCGTTTGTACA
>JAHEZB010000225.1 GCA_023251285.1 Chitinophagaceae bacterium
TCAAATACAAATGCCATCATGATTTAATTTTAAGATTTATCTTTTAAAAAGGAAATAGGAATCGGCTATAAAGGTTTGTTTACTGTCCGAACCCTTCCAACTTTTCTAAACCCATCTAAACCCTTCTAAACTCTTTCTAAACCTATTCTTAAAACGGGAACGGTGCTTCACCAAAAATAGTGAAAACAAAAGAAGGTAATAAGGTAGGCATTATTTGGTGATGAGAATTATTACTAAGGTTATAAGATTAATAACGTTATTTAACCGGGTTTTGCAAAAGGTTAAATAACCAGTCTTGCAAAAGGTTAAACGGGCAACTCAATTACATTATAGTAAAGGAGAATCAAAAAGCTCTGAAATCTTGTTATCGTATTTGAATACGAGAATTATCCTATTTGCATTCAAAATGAGAAAATCCGTTTTTCTTTCTAGACCTCCCAAACCCTTTTAAGCTATTCCAAACTTTAAGACCAAATCGCAAAAGAATCAAAAAATTAACGGCGTAGCCACGATTCAGGATTTACGTTGTCACTTTCCTTCATCAGAATAAAATCCACTTCGCCCTGGCCTTCGTCATTGGCGTCGGCTTTGCCGATTACCTGGCCGGTTTTTACTTTATCGCCGCGCTGCACATTCGCTGATGCAAGATTGCTATAAACAGTGAAATACTTTCCATGCTTTATAAATACCGCCTGCTTGTTATCAATGTAGCTCACGAGGGTTACTTCACCGTCAAATACCGCCTTCACTGATTGTCCTACTTTAGTACCAATGGAAACGCCGGGATTGTTATAATCAATGCCACCGGGATATTGATTAGGGCCAAAATGTGAGATAACAAATCCATCTGCCGGCCATGGCAGCGATCCTTTATTTTTTTCAAAACTGGCATTCAAAGCTTTATCTGCTTCACTGCTCACCAATACACTATTGCTTTTTACAGCAGGTCTTGCTGTTTTTGCAGTTGCTGCGTCTTTCGTTTCCTCAGGTGTTTCGGCTTTATTTTTCTTTAACTCTGCCAATCGTTCTTTTTCTTTTCTTGCCGCTTCAGCCCTGGCAATTTCTATTTCACGACGGATCATTGCAGTGATGGCATTTTTAATTTTAGCGTCCTGTTTTCGCTTCGCTTTTACCTGTTCTAAAAGTTCTTTTTGCCGGCCTTTTAACTGGTTAACAACCGTCGCCTTTTCCTCTTTTTGCCTGGCAAGCTTGTCCAACTCTTTATCCTGCTCACTTAAAACCACATTCTTTTGCTTTTTTGTTCCCGAAAGCACTTCAATTTTATCTTCAAGCATGGCCTGCGTTTTCAAAATATTTTCAGCCTGCATCTCGCGGTAGGTTCTGTAAGATTTTAGATAGGCGATTCGTTTTATCGCATCATTAAAATTATTGGCTGAAAAAATAAAATTCAGAAAATCATAGTTACTCCGGTTTTTATAAGCATAAACCATGCTTTTGGCATACTCCACTTTTAAAGTGTCGAGAATCCGTTTGATCTTATTGATCTCTAATTGCGACAAATAAATATTGTCATTCAACTTGTTTATTTCGCTGTTGATATTGTTAATGACATTCCCCTGGAGATCCATTTTTTTATTGATAAGGGAAAGTTGTCCCAGGTTTACTTTGGTTGTTTTCCGGGTTTCTATCAGCGCTCTTTCAGTTTCCTGAATTTCTTTTTTCAGTTGCTCACGTTGTCTTTGAAGTGCATCTTTATCAGCTGGTTGCTGGGCTGACGCAGATAACGCAAATAAAAAAAAGATAAAAGCGGTTATGATTTTTGTGGGCATGCACGCAAATTTTTTAGAGAATAAAAGGTAAAGATTTTTGCAAGCTGCAATTTTTTAAAGTAACAATTATTTTGTTTTATAATTGCGCGGTACGCTGAACGGAAATGATAATTCCTTGTTAAACTCATATTGTTTGTAAGAGATTTTTATATCTACTTTCGATTTTTCATTCACGTTGATCTCTCTTGTTGTTGAAAAATAAAAACCATTGTTGGGTTCGTAATCATCATACAACAGCGCAGCAGTGCGGTTTTCATATACGTTGATATCATCGAGTTTGATTCTTTGCAATTCGTTGGTTGTTGCAGAAAGTGTAATTAGGTTTTTAAAAAAATTGCCGATAGTGCCGATCAGGATATGATTTTCGGTTTGCCTGTATGAGACAATGCTATCACCGACATAAACCGGGTTTCCTATAACAATATTCTGTAGAATAGAAAAATTTAGAGGAATATGCGCAATACTTTCAACATAATGAAAGGGATGGCTTTCGACGCTTTTATCCAGTTTGTTCAGAATGATGATGGTGTCCGGAGTTATATAAATACGAAATGCTTCGATGCCTAAAAAAGTAGCGCTGATCGAAACCCACAATACACTATCTTTTTGAAGACGGATAAAGGCGTTAAAATCAGGCTGTTTCCCGTTATGATCTTCATATTGGATTTTTGCTTTTGTAGAAAAAGTTTTGAAATCAATTTTATTTTTATAAAGCTTATTCAAAACATCCATTGCAGGAATTTTATTAAAAGAACTGTCGCTTGGTTTTACCGGCATTTTTACAACAGCTGTATCTTTCTTATTGATGGCAGTCTGCAATTTTTTCGTAGAATGGCAACTGGCAAGAGCAAACAAAATAAAAACTCCAATTAAAATTTTAAAGTACTTCATTCAAAATAATTTATAAAATTATTGATGCCCGGTGTGCCCAAAACCACCCTCGCCCCTGACGGTTGATTCTAATTTTATTACCGGCTGCAGAATGGCTTTTTCTACCCTGCTTAAAATCATCTGAGCAATTCTGTCGCCATTATTAATGATGTGTTCTTCATGCGATAAATTTATCAGAATTACTTTTAATTCACCGCGATAATCGCTGTCAACCGTTCCCGGAGAATTTAAACACGTAATGCCGTGCTTCCATGCGAGCCCGCTTCTCGGCCTCACTTGTACCTCGTATCCGTCCGGTATTTCAAGAAATAAGCCAGTAGAGATCATCTTTCTTTCCATTGTTTTCAAAAGAACCGGTTCTGATAAATTGGCTCTCAAATCAAGGCCTGATGAACCTGGAGTAGCATATTCAGGAATCGGATTTTCGGAAGTATTTACAATTTTAATTTCCACATGTTGCATGGCTACAAAGATAGGAATGCAGAAGAGCAGATGAAAAAATAAATCAGGGGAAGAATTTTATTGGATTGGTGTTAACAAAATGCTGTCAGTAGCCGGTGTGTTCCTTTGTGTTCTTCGGCTTTGGCTGAAAAAAAATGATACAGGAAGATTAGAAGTATATTAAGTTTCACGAAAACTTCTGAATGAAAAGCAATGCGAGCAAACTCATTTGGACAAATCCTTCACGCGTATATTTTTAAATCTTACCACAGATCCATGCCCCAAAAAACCAATGTGGCCGGAATTTCTTTTCAAGCCGGGATGCTGCAGGCCATCCATTGTGCCATTTTTTCTCGCCGCCGTGATGTCGCCATCAACAATAACGGTTCCATTTAATATCACTTTTATCTTCGGTCCGCGGGCAATAATCTCTTCCGAATTCCATTCGCCCACGGGTTTCAGATAGCCTCTTTTCGCGGGGATCACTCCATAAACTGAGCCGTGGTACTGATATTCGTGGAGATTTTTATAAACATCCGCATCATTATCCAGAATCTGTATTTCCATTCCCACATAAGCTGCATCGCCTTCTAAAGGTGTCCTGATGCCAACGCCATTATTTGCGCCGGGAGTAAGCTGAAAATCAAAGCGAAAGTCAAAATCGCTGAATTCATCTTTTGTATATAAGTTTCCTCCACTTCCCCGATCCGGATGAATAACCATGTTTCCATTTTCCACCACATAGCTTTCCTTGTTTCCTGTCCATTCATCCAGGTTTGTACCATCAAATAAGACTTTAAAACCGTCTTTCTTTTCCTCATCGCTTAAGACAAAAGTGTCAGCCTTCGGAATTTCACGGATATAAATGTCGCGGTAAGCTACATGAGTGCCGTGTGCCTGCAACTCTATTTGCTCAGACGGAAATATCGGCAGATTACGATCCCAATAATTTTCCAAAACCACATTGTTTACTACCAGTTCGCCATTCAGGTAAACGGTCACCCGATCTCCGTTCATAATGATGTGAAAATTATTCCAGTCGCCGATTGCATTATCTGCAAGTTTTAAGGGCTTGCTGGGATTCTTTTGATTGTTGTATAATCCGCCCGAACCTACTTCAGCGCCTGCATCTCTTCGGGAAGTATCCCAGATCTGCACCTGTGGCGAACCACGAAGATAAATTCCGGCATCGCCATCTTTAGTGATCTTCCAATCTACAAACATCTCAAAATCACCATATTTTTTGTCAGTACAGATATTCTCACCCTTACCGCTGAAATTTAATATTCCATCTTTCGCATACCACCCTTTTTGCATAATCTCATCGGCTTTCTGCTGTTCTTTAGTCAATGTGGATTGATCCATTTTTGCACGAACAATTGGATTTGCAACAAGTCCTTTCCAGCCGCTTAAATCTTTGCCATTGAACAATGATACAAAACCCTCATCCGCCGGCATCGCTGCCAAAAATTTTCTGATGGCTTCCTTTTCATAATCACTATCCGTACCTTTTAGAACAGCTATCGTTTTATTTAATAAATCCCTCACCACTTTTCCATAATATTTTTTATCGGCCAAAGCAATATCCATTATCGCATGTGCCGCTTCCTGTTGCAAGGACGGATCATCCAAATAATTGCCTGCAAAAATCAATGCAGGAAATGTCCGGTTCTTTCCAACCTCTTTCAATATGGTTTGTTTTTGATCAATGGTCTTTGCGATATCCATTGCCTTCCGCAGCATCAGCAATTTCTGCGCGCCAGGATAACTTCCTGTATTTATCGAATGAATGTATCCATTCAGGGCAAGGTTTAAATGATCTGCATTTGAGGTTTGAGTGGCTATCTTATAAATCGTTTCAGCGGCAGTGCTGTCACTCCATCTGGACAATGCATTTAAAGCAGCGCTTTTTGTATCCGAATCGCCGTTATTATAACCGGCCGCGACTGCTTTCAACGATTCATTTCCGCCAATAGCA
>JAHEZB010000226.1 GCA_023251285.1 Chitinophagaceae bacterium
GAAATGAAGAAATTTTAATACTCGGGGAAAGTAGATTTTTTTGTGTTTTTTTAGGGCATGACTGTGCTAAGCCACTCATTGCAGGAATTTGGAAGAATGGAAGAAAGTAAACCAATAAATAGAACCAGTTTTTATTCTAAGGCGTCTGCCACGGATTACATAGATTTGCATCTATACAATGTAGGGACGGGGCTCACCTCCGCCCGGTTAAAGATCACGGATTTAGCTACTAATTACATGAATTTACACGAGTGTGCAAAGATAATCAGGGTGTTTCGTTTTACTTCGCTGTTTTGTTTTTTTATTCAAGAAATTTCATATCCTCCTCCGTCAAGTGTATTTCAGTCGCTTTCAGATTTTCTTCAAAATGCTGTAAAGATGAAGTGCCGGGAATAGGCAATATCCACGGAGAACGGTGCAAGAGCCACGCTAAATTTATCTGAGCTTCAGTGGCGCCATATTTTTTGGCGATGGTTGCGATCCGGTCATCTTTTTTAGGCATTGATTGAAATAAAGAGAAGTAAGGAATTAAAGGAATTTTATTTTCTTCGCAGGTCGCCAGCACTTCTTCGCCGCCGCGGTTATGTCCTCCATGTTCAAATTGTTTCGAAAGGCGTTGAGCATGGCCATACATGTTTTCTACCGTAGCAATATTTCCCATCGCCATAGCTTCTTTTAATTCATCGGGATCAACGTTGCTAACTCCCACATGCAATATTTTACCTTCTTTCTGCATGTCAAACATCGCATCCATTGATTCTTTAAAAGGCACGTCACTGCCGGCGAGCACCCTGAAATGAACCAGTGTGATCTGTTCTTGTTTCAGCGTCCGCAAATTATTTTCGATGCTGCTCCGTAAATTCTCAGGGCGACTGAATGCGATCCAGCTTTTATCCGGTTTTCTTGCACCACCAACTTTAGTACAGATCACCAGGTCATCCGGATACGGATATAAAGCTTCGGCGATCAGGCGATTGGTTACATCTTCGCCGTAGTAATCTGCTGTATCAATAAAATTGATCCCGCTTTTAATGCATTGTTTCAAAATTTGTAATGCTTCGGTGCGGTTTGCCGGTTCTCCCCAAATGCCGGGGCCGGTGAGGCGCATCGTTCCGTAACCGAAACGTTTAACGGTCAAAGGTTGATTGCTTTTTCCTGCAATCGTAATGTGTTTCGTATTCATAAAGTTTTATTTTCTGTTTAATTATTTAAAATTTTCTGGGCGTCATTAAAAGCTTAGTGCAAAACTAAATGAATGTCGATGGATACTTTTTACCAATCTACTTCTCCATCTTCTTTAAAAAATTTACGTGTCGAACGTCGTTATCGATGCCAACCAGTTTGGTGATATGGCTCAACGAGCGTGTGAGTACGATATTCATATTGTTGTATTTTTTGTGAATGCAAAAATCAACTCATACAAATAAACCGGTGTAACCGAATCTATGTTTGTTGTAACCAAAAATTTGGAAAGCGATTTAATAAAGGCAAGAAGTGCAATACACCACGAGAATTGCGATGGATTGGAACAGCATCAGTGCCGCTGCAGAGAGATAACGTCGGAGAATATCTTTAAGGGAAGAAATGTTCATCTATTTCTAATTTTTAGGCAATGAAATTGGATTTATATAGTGCGAAAAGTTAAGGATGATAAAAGTTCTTGGAAATAATTTTCTTATACAAACCATTTCAGGAATTACCAATATTAAAAACCCTCATTTCCTGTTACTAAACAGAAACCTCCATTCCTTCTTTTGCAAATAATGCATTCGGCAGAATTTTCTGGCATTGTTTCTCAAGGTCATCTAAAAATGCGTCATTGTGATCGGGATCATGATGAGTGATAATGAGCCTTTTCACATTGGCTTTAATAGCCACCTCCACCGCATGTTCCCAACTGCTGTGACCCCATCCTTTAAATTTATTTTCATATTCTTGTTTGGTATACTGTCCGTCATGGATTAACAGGTCTGCATCCCTGGCAAATTCAACGATATCCTGATCGATTCCATTTACGTGTTCGAGATCGGTACATATCACCAGCGACACACCTTCATCATCCAATCTGAAACCATAAGAGCCGCCGGATTGTTTATGAAATTGAGGAATGGATGATACCCGTGCACCCTGGATCACCTCTTCATCACCGTAAGATAAAAACTCAAACTGTGCACCCATCATTTCCATTTGAATCGGAAAATAATCCTCCTGCATCTGTGTTGAAAAAATGCCTTTCAGATCCTTTATCTTGCCTTGCCTGCCCATGGCAAGAATGCCAATCCTTTGTAGCGGATTATATGCCGGCTGGAAGAAGGGAAATCCTTGTATGTGATCCCAATGGAAATGGGAGAAAACGATGTTAATTATATTTTGGTTGATCCCATTTTCTACAATTTCTTTTCCCAGGTTCCTGATCCCCGTTCCTGCATCAACAATAGCAATCCGGTTCACTCTTTCACGCAGTATCCTGAAGCATGAAGTATTGCCTCCATATTTTTCAAATTCCCTGCCGCACACAGGTAATGAACCACGTACTCCGTAAAATTTCACCTTCACCTGAGATAAAGTTTTACTAAAGATCAGAAAAAGATTTCAGAAATGCGATGGAATTTAAAAGAATTCTGTTTGCTGCGGATTACACAAGAATAAGATTGCTTCGTGACTCGCCATGAGGGACGGAACGGGAGAATCCTTCGTGCCTCCCAATGACGCAAAATGCAACTCGATACGTCATTGCCAGAAAACATGGGTGAATAATTATTGTGTAGATAAATGTTCATGTTTTCGTGGCAATCTTTTTTTTCGGAGC
Organism: Chitinophagaceae bacterium; assembly: GCA_023251285.1. Lineage (GTDB taxonomy): Bacteria > Bacteroidota > Bacteroidia > Chitinophagales > Chitinophagaceae > Ginsengibacter. The sequence goes on from JAHEZB010000226.1 coordinate 2,810, forward strand.
CGATTGCTTTGTGCCTCGCGAGGACCGGAAGAACGAGAGATTGGTTCGTGCCTTACAATGACGATGCACCACCGTTTTAAAATCGAACATCAACTGTATCAAAACCGGACACTCCTTATAAAATAAAATAAATAATAGATTGATTTCCAATAGTTTTTTTCGTGGCACTTTCTTGGGTGATGGAAAGGAAGCAAAACAAATAATGTGAACATCCGGAAAAGGAAATTGAGCTGTTGCTGAAAACGAATCTTTAATATTTGTTTGCTTGCTGTAGCAATGAACCTAAAAGTTGATAACGCGATAAACAAACCAAATTCGAAATAACAAAATAATTAATTGCTCAAAAGAAATGTTTAAAAACTATTTAAAAATCGCATTTAGAAATCTGTGGAAAAATAAAGGTTTTTCTGCCATCAACATTTTTGGACTTGCCAGCGGATTGGCCATTTGCCTGCTGATCTTATTTTATGTAAATAACGAGCTTGGCTATGACCGGTATAACACGAAAGCAGATCGCATTTATCGTATAGATGGCGATCTGCAGTTTGGCGGCAATCATTTTGTATTGGCACAGGTTCCTGATCCGATGGGAGCCGCTTTAAAACAGGATTTTCCGCAGGTAGAGCAATATGTGCGCTTTCGTGGCCATGGCAGCATTATGGTAAAAAAAGGCAATCAAAATATAGCAGAAGACAAAGTCATATATACCGATTCGACTTTGTTTTCTGTTTTTACGCTTCCGATGATCCAGGGTGATCCTGCAACCGCTTTGACACAGCCCAATTCTGTCGTGATCACAGAAAGTACTGCACAAAAATATTTCAACTCAACTGATGTTGTTGGAAAGACTTTGACGATAGGAGATACCGGCAATTATAAAATTACGGGTGTGATAAAAGATGTTCCGAAGCAATCACATTTTCATTATGATTTCTTCATCAGCATGTATGGACAATTGTCTCCTTATGAGATCAATCAATGGACCAGTAACAATTTCAACACGTATATTGTTTTGAAAAAAGGTGCAGATCCCCAGTCGCTTTCGAGCCAGCTGAATGGATTTGTAATGAAATATGTAGCGCCGGCTTTACAATCCATGAATCTCAGTCCTGAACAATTTGCAAAGAACGGAAATTATTTACATTACACTTTAACGCCGCTCGAAAAAATTCATTTGTATTCGAACAAGTCCGGTGAGTTGGAAGCGAACGGCAACATTCAATATGTTTATATTTTTTCTTTGATTGCATTTTTTATTTTATTGATCGCCTGTGTCAATTTTATGAACTTATCAACGGCGCGTTCTGCTAACCGTGCGAAGGAAGTGGGCGTGAGGAAGGTGCTGGGTTCCATGCGCAAAAACCTGGTTACCCAATTTCTTTCTGAATCTATTTTGATCAGTTTTATTTCACTCATCCTGGCGCTTGTTATCGCTGCTTTATTGCTGCCTTATTTCAACCAGCTTTCGGGAAAAGACATGACGCTCAATTTGTTTTTGAAGCCGTGGTTATTGCCGGCTGCTGTTTTATTAATGATCGTCGTGGGGCTCATAGCCGGAAGTTATCCCGCCTTTTATCTCAGTTCTTTCAAACCGGTAGAGGTGTTGAAAGGCAAGCTGGCAAAAGGTTTCAAATCGAGCTGGCTTCGCAGTGGATTAGTTGTTTTTCAATTTTGTATTTCCATCATTTTGGTGATCGGCACTTTGGTTATATATCAGCAATTGAATTACATACGCAATAAAGATATTGGCTTTGACAGGAGCCATGTGTTGATCATTAAGAACACAGATGTTCTGGGCAAACAGGCAAAAGTTTTTGAAGACGAAGTGAAAAAATTAAATGGTGTAGAAAACGCCACGGTCACCGGTTATCTTCCTACTGCCGGATGGAGAAGCGACAGTCCACTTTTCCCCGATGCGAACGCAGATATTAAATCGGCAGTGAGCACCCAAATATGGAAAGTAGATGAAAATTATATTCCAACGTTGGGAATGAAAATGGCGAAAGGAAGGAACTTTTCTGCAGACTTTCCAACCGATTCATCGGCCATCATTATCAATGAAGCAGCAGCAAAACTTTTTGGCTTTACCGATCCCTTGAACAGGCCGTTGTATTACATGAATGATTTTCCGAAAAAAGACCTGACCAAATTTCACATTATAGGCGTGGTTAAGAATTTTAATTTTAATACGCTTCGTGAAGAGGTAACGCCACTCTGCTTTTTATATCAACCTCAAAACGGCAGCGTTGCTTTCCGCATTCATTCAGCAAACATTCCAAACCTGGTTTCG
>JAHEZB010000227.1:0-3331 GCA_023251285.1 Chitinophagaceae bacterium
TCAGTTATGATATTATAAAAGCGCATCGAGGCGAAATAAAAGTAGAAAGTAAGGAGGGGGAAGGCACAGCCTTCATTATTCAATTGCCGGTTGAATAGGTTAATTAGGGAGTGTTAATTAAACCACTATAAATCTAACTGGTTGTCAGATTAAGTAGTAGCAATTACAAATCATGCTTACAGACTGCCTCATCAACTTTACTTGTTTATCGTCTTTAAAGTCACCGCTGTGCATACTCGCAGCGTATTGTGTACTTCGGCAACCTTGTCAACATACAAAATTAAGTTGTTAATTTCTTCTTCTGTCGCATCCGAATCTACGATCGCTCCATATTGAATGTTGAATCCAGGCTCGCCTTCACCTCCAAACTCTCCTGAAACAATCACCTTCACAGACTTGATTTTCATTTGTCTTTTTGTAGCTTCACGGTAAATGTCGTTACAAAAACAGGTTGCCAAAGCCAAAAATAACAGCTCACCTCCGTTAAGTGTAGAGCCATTCCCTTCTGCTTTCGGTGGAATCAATAATTGTTTAGCTGCACTGTTGGTGGTCACTTTCACCTCGTTTTGTTGACCAGTATTCAGAATAGAAGCAGAAATTTGCATACGTGTGTTTATATGAAATGCTCGTGTTGGGCCTGACATTACCTATTACTGCTGGCAGGTTATTAGTTAACTTTTATTCAACAACGACTGAAGATTATGTAATTTATAGATGAAGTTACCAACAAAAGTTGAGAAGAATTCCGACAATGGCAATTTTTGCTTCATTAAAGCCCTCCTAATACCATTTAGCTTTACCGTTGTTGATTCCAGAAAAACAATTTTTTCCTGATTAAAATTTACGTCATGGAGACCGAACCATGGCGGAAATGTATTAATCCCATGACTAATGTTCTGTACATAGTTTTCGGGAACTCGTCAGTGATACACCCAAGCCTGAGAAGATATGGGGTGGCTGAACTTTTAGGACGAGTCATACCCCTGGGAACGCCTACAGCAGCAGGAGGGATATGCAATTGCTATGGCCAGGTATAAAAAAAAGAGGCACTTCTATTTAGGATGGTGCCTCTCTTAACTTTATAAGCCGGTAAACTTATCCATTACAAAGTATTCCATTTCTGAACCATTGTGATTAAGCCCATCCCTTCGTATTTTATTTTGCAGCCTCCTTTTTTACCCTGCAGAATGATCTCATAATTGTGAATATTACCCGAAGACGTTTCTGTGATGCCTTTAATTTCTTTGCCCTTGTATTTTTCATTTACCAGGCAACGGATGAACGGATCAAGCTTTGAAACATCATAATACTTTATGGTTTCGATCATCACCCCCTTAGGAGTATAAAAAACTCTGCAGGAGGACAGTTCCTCCTCTTTAAAATAGACGACAAAATAATCGCCGCAATCCTGGACGATCTCCTGATGGACAGCAGGAAAATCCTTGTGAAAGATATTGGTGATTCTGTCTGAAGGAGAAGCCGGAAGCGCCATAGCACCTGATTTAAAAAGAATGGTTAAGGCGAATAAACATATTTTTTTCATAATTTTTATTTTTAATTTTTTAAATATTTGATGTTACTTTTCAAAACACACTTATTGGGAGCCAAGAAAAAAGCGACAATTTTTTCTAAATAAAGTATAAAGGCCTATGTTGACAAACGGTTGTTGCTTTTGAAACAATTTCGACATTCGAGACGTTGTGTATTTATGAAGAATAACGTAATTGCCGGATTGCATTACGATTTTGTGTGCAAAGATTTCTGAAGTGCCGAAGAAGCCATTTGAGATAAAGAATTCCTTTAGAATAAATGCTTTTTTCTGAAATAAAAAGCTAACTAATTTTCTCATACTGAATGTTTAAAAAAATTATCAGAAAATGTCGGAGGCCAAATGCGTTTCTAATCGCTCAATTTTTTAATTAATGCATCAAGTCATTCTTAATTTTCACAAGGCAACGAAATTAGAGTGGGTGCGCCCTTGAATCCAAATTTTTGGGTGGACAAATGATGACAAAAGGGATGACAAAAAGTGACAGGAAAATAAAAAAGTAAAAGGTAATCCAGGGGTGTGTTCGGTAAGCTGCTTGCCACTTCATTGCGACTGGTTAAACGAATACTTATGCTCTTGATTGCATTTCAGCTTCTCACTTTTTATTCTACCAATGCGTTGATTTGATCTCTGCCCGTTTAGTATTTACGCGTTGTGTATATAAGCGGGCATCGTTTGCATTTTCTTCTCTATATTATTAATTCTCTTGTTATAATTCCAAACGACAAAAGCAATCAACAGAATAGTTATGAGGATAATAATAACGAACAACAACCTTTTGTGTTTATGGATCACAGTAACGAATTTGAAAGCAATATAAACGGAATAGCTGCCTTAAGCAAGCTTTGCGGTTGACAAACCATGACAACGAGAGTGACAAAATGTGACAAAAAAAGAAATCAGCTTAAAAGTCCGTTCACTGGACTATTTCAGACTTTTTATAAATTCTTCCCGCTGCTGATCAGTTTCTAAATTCAGCCGCTGGCGCAAGGGTTGAAATTCGAAAGGTAGTGAATAAATAAGCTGTTGCCGGATGCCAACAACAGCAGGCATAAATACCAGTAGCAGGGATAAATGCAGGAAAGGCGAGCTTCCTGAAGAAAGCCCGCCTCCTGACTACACATGAGAGAAAAACCGATTTTAATTTACTTCGTTCACTTATCTTCCAATGATTAATTTACCATTGGTTACGCTTAATTTTCCTTTTTCATCAACGGCAGTGAGCGTATAAATATAAACTCCTGATGCCAGGTTACCTGCGTTGAATTGAGCCGTATGAATACCTGCACTTTGTGAACCATTCTGCAATTGAGCTATCTTTTTACCCAAAAGGTCATACACGGTCAGGTTTACATGCATACTGGCCGGAAGTGAATAAACAATGGATGTTTGATACCTGAATGGATTTGGATAGGCATTTACCGAAATTTCAGAAGGTATAACGATTGGTACTTGTACTATGGCTGCCTCAATTCTTGTTGCTGTTTTGTTCGGGCATGAAACACCGCTGTTTACCACAAGGTTTCCGCCATTTAGCAGCATTTCTGTAGTTTTTTTACTTACCCAATTACTTGAGTAGATGAGTGTATTACCATTTAACAGGGTGATGCCAATCAGATCATTACTACCTGGCTCACCATTATCTGTAAGGGTAGTCTGTAGGGTTATTCCTCCATAAACAGAAACCGGATTGTTCTCATCGGTAATATCTATGAGGTTGGCCTTACTAACAAAAGTTGCTTTCTGTGAGCATGGGTTTTGTGTATTGATGAAAAGACTTGT
>JAHEZB010000227.1:3341-5098 GCA_023251285.1 Chitinophagaceae bacterium
TTGTCATGGAGGTGGCCTTTATTTGGTAAACGTGGCCTGCCCTTCTGAAAATGATGTTCATATTACCCTGCAGGTTTTTCCCTGTCTTATTGTATTTCACATTGAACCCAAAGTTTACTTTACGTCCTGCATCAGATGCATATTGTCCGCCGGAACTGGCTGGTATCAAATGACCACCTCCTGTAATAAATTGAGTAAGTGAGCTACGCGAAACCGAAAGTACTGACTGACTGATGCCCGTATAATCGTTATCAACTATTACACCGATAGAATGTACATCATAACCGCTGGTGGGTAAAGCAACTGTCCAGTTGTAAGTGACTATACTACTGGTGGTATCGGCGGCATTTGCCAGGCCGGGAGTAAGCCAGCCGGATATGTCCTGCTTATTATCAAGATCAATGAATTTCACCCTTGCTTTGCGAATGTCGCCCGGGTATTTGTCATTTGCCGGGTAAAGGGCGCTGGTATCTATAACTGAAGCGCTCAGAAGCACATTTGTGGTAGCACACGTTGCGCACGGAACTGAAATAAATTCAGGGCCTGTATAATCAGTAATCGCATTTTCTTTTGTGATGATGAACGGATCTGTGTCTGAACTTGCTGCATAAGTATCATCACCTGCAAAAGAACTAACCATACTATATCCGCCTGCATCCTGGTACATTTTGAGTGTTGCCGTTGCTTTACCACTTGCATCAGTAGCAGAAGTAGCCGATTGATTACCAAGACTGAAAGTAACCGGCTTACTAACCAGCAAGCTGTTGGTTTCCTGGTCTGTTAAGGTAGCGGCCAACGTTTGAATGTCTGAATACTGTTCGCTGTAATCACCGGTATAAGTAATAACTGTTGGCCGTTTGGCAACTGTTAACGCAGCCGAAGTTGAGGTAGCAACACCGCAGGTGCCCAATACCACACATTGGTATTGATACCCGTTCATTGAGTAAGGAACACTGCTTAGTTTAAGTAAGGCAGAGGAAGTTCCGGAATAAAGAGTATTATCATTAAAGTAGTTGAAACTATTTCCTGCATCGGTACTTACCTGCCATCCATAGGAAAGCGTTCCGGCTCCTGAAGCTGCTACGGTAAATGAAGTGTTGTCAAGGACTGGAGTGCTCACATCAACTGGCGAACGGGTGATCTGGGTAGATGGATTAACCGTATAAGGCTGGGAAGCTTTTGCTGTTCCACCACATCCGTCTGTTACTGAATAAATAATATCTACTTTTCCTGCACTCATTGCTGTAACCAATCCTGAAGCATCAACTGTTGCTACTAATGGATCACTGCTGCTCCAGCTACCTGTTCCACCTGATAAAACTGCATCTGCAACTGTGAAAGTTGTTGTTGATCCAATACATTGTGGACTTGTTCCTGCTGTTACTGTGCCTGCACTGGCATTTGGAGTTACAGTATAAGGTTGAGAAGCTTTTGCTGGTGCTCCACAACTGCCTGTAACAGTATAAATAATATTACAAGTTCCTGCACTAATTGCGGTAACCAATCCTGAAGAAGCATCAACAGTTGCTACTCCTGGAAGGCTACTACTCCATGCGCCTGTTTCTCCAGGTAAAAGTGAACCTGACACTGTATAAGTGGTTGTTGAACCGATACACTGAGGAGTTGTGCCTGCAGTTACTGTGCCCGCGCTGGCATTTGGGGTTACTTTATAAGGTTGCGAAGCTGTTGCTGTTGGTGTTGCATTACATCCTCCTGTTACTGTATAAACAATATTAGTCGTTCCTGCGCCCACTGCT
>JAHEZB010000228.1 GCA_023251285.1 Chitinophagaceae bacterium
AACTGCGATAAGATCAGGTTTACCGGAAATAAATTAGAAGAGAAAACTTACATCAATTTCAGCGGTTATCCAGGAGGTAAAAAAGAAGAAGCTGCGATTGACCTTTTAAAAAGGCGCCCGATGTGATCATCGAAAGAGCCGTAAAAGGGATGTTGCCTAAAAACCGTTTAGGTCGCAAGATGTACAAGAAATTATTTGTGTATGCAGGTTCAGAACATCCGCATACAGCCCAAAACCCCAAACCTTTAAAATTCTAAAAAAGAAATGAAAGTGAAAATTGATTTACATTTTCAAATTTTCTACTTCTAATACATTTTCAAATTAATATAATGGAAAAACAAAAAAATGCAGTAGGCCGTAGAAAGGAAGCCGTAACAAGGGTTTTCCTGACAAAAGGTGATGGCAAAATCACGATAAACGGTAAAGATTATAAAACCTATTTTCCGCTGATGTATTTGCAAAACCAGGTGGAAGCTCCTTTAAAGACGATAGAGTCAGCTGACAAATTTGATGTAACTGTTAATGCTACCGGTGGTGGCGTGAAAGGTCAGGCTGAAGCCGTTAAATTGGGAATTGCACGCGCGCTTCTCCAGGTAAATCCGGAATACAGGCCGGCTTTGAAAGAAGCAGGATTACTGACGCGCGATCCACGTTCAGTAGAACGTAAAAAACCAGGTAAGAAAAAAGCAAGAAAGAGCTTCCAGTTCAGTAAGAGATAAAAAAAGATGTGAGATGTTAGTCGTGGGATATAAGACAATAGAGCACCTTCTTACTACTTTCTACTATTTAAAACAATTTTAATACAAAAAATAAATGGAAAATAATACTTCTTTACAACAGCAGCTTTTAGAAGCAGGCGTACACTTCGGGCATTTAAAAAAGAAGTGGAACCCAAAAATGTTGCCTTACATTTTTGCTGAAAAAAAAGGAATTCACATCATTGACCTCAACAAAACAGTTGAAGGGCTTGAGGAAGCTGCAGCAGCTATGAAATCAATCGCTAAAAGCGGTAAAAAGATCATGTTTGTAGCTACAAAGAAACAGGCGAAAGAAATCGTAACTGAAGCTGCCAGAAGAGTGAACATGCCTTTTGTTACTGAGCGTTGGTTGGGTGGCATGCTTACAAACTTCAACACCGTTCGCAAAAGCGTAAAGAAAATGCAATCAATTGAAAAAATGCTGAATGATGGAACGCTTGACAGCATTACTAAAAAGGAACGTCTTACGCTTACACGCGACAAGGAAAAAATGGAAAAAGTATTGGGTGGTATCGCTGCCATAAGCCGTGTTCCCGCTGCATTATTCCTCGTAGATATTGGTCATGAACACATTGCACTTTCAGAAGCAAAACGTCTCAACATCACTACTTTCGGAATGGTTGACACAAATTGTGACCCGAATAAAGTTGAATTTTCTATTCCTGCAAATGATGACGCTACCAAATCTATTGCCATTATTACAAATTATATAGTGGCTGCTATCGCAGAAGGCCTTGCAGAAAGACAAGCGGAAAAAGAAGAAGACTCGGAAGAAACTGAAGAAACAAATACCCGTGCCATGAAATTTGACGAAGGCTCTGACGAAGGTAAAGAACGTCGTAGAGGAACTGGAGCACCAGCCGGAGGAAAAGGCCGTAGCGCAGCAGGTCCACAAAAACGCAGAGTAGCTGGCCCTGGACAAGGTAACAGAGGACCAGGCGGAGCAAGGAGATAACGCGTTAATGCTAATTCTATTAAGAGTTAATTAAGTAAACAAATAAATAAGGCAGATTCTTATTCGATCAGTTCCGAAGGAACGGTGGATATTGTAGCAACGGATTTTAATCCGTTGCTAACGAATCAATCGAAAAAAAAGCAACCGATTTAATCCATAGAAAATTAAGAAAATTAAAAAACGATGAGTACAACAACAATAACAGCAGCAGAGATAAATAAGTTGCGGCAACAAACCGGTGCAGGCATGATGGATTGCAGGAAAGCATTGGTGGAATCAAACGGCGATTTTGAAGCAGCTATAGATTATTTAAGAAAAAAGGGGCAAAAAGTAGCCGCGCTTCGTGGCGATCGTGAAGCAAAAGAAGGTGTCGTAATTGCAAAAACTACAGAAGATCATAAAACAGGTTATATTATTAATGTAAGTTGCGAAACTGATTTTGTAAGTAAGAATGCAGAATACATCGCTTTTGCACAATCCATTATCGATGCGGTAATTGCCAATAATGTAAATAATGTGGAAGAATTAAATGCGGTAAAAATGGGCAATGAAACCGTTGCTGATAAACTAAACGAACAGGTAGCAAAGATCGGCGAAAAGATAAGTGTTTCGCGTTTTGAAAAGATTGAAGCGCCTTTTGTTGCTGCATATATTCATGGTTCATACCGTATGGGCGTTTTGGTTGGTTTGAATAAAGCCAATGAAGAAGCCGGAAAAGATGTAGCGATGCAAATTGCAGCGATGAACCCAATTGCGATAGACGCAGCGTTGGTACCGCAGGAAACGATTGAGCGTGAAAGAAACATCGCCATTGAGCAAATAAAAGCGGAAGGCAAACCGGCAGATATGGCCGAAAAAATTGCTGCCGGAAAAGTAAATAAATTCTTTAAAGAAAGTACTTTAATGGCGCAGGCTTTTGTAAAAGACGGCAACAAATCTGTAGGAGATTTCTTAAAGGGATTGGATCCTGATTTGAAAGTAATTGCTTTTAAAAGAGTTGCTTTGGGATAATTTTAAAAAGTTTATTCTAGATATGAGAGCTGCATGTTGCGGCTCTTTTTTTATGTTTTAAGCGCTAATGACGGAAATAAGAATGTTGAATATTTCTTTGCTTACTATTCGAAGCCCCTTCTTTGCTTTTTTTCATAGTTCAATAGCGCTAATGTCTGAGAAGTGCAATTCGGAAAACATATTTTCTTAAATGCTTGTAGATTTCAAAATTAAAAGTTAAATTTGAAATCTAAACCTCTTTGCTTTGAGAAAATTTGCGCCCCCCATTTTTATTCTTTATTTCCTGAAGTTTATTAGAATCTTTTTTAAAGCGCTCAATCTATATGACTATGAAACTATTACTATTAATGCTGGTGGTAGTAAACTGTTTACCTATCACAGGATGTTTCAGAAATTGTAAAGACGCAAAATATCAATTCTCAATGGTAGATTCTTTTGCGCCCGAAACCGATTCCTTGCGAATTGGTGATACATTATGGGCACGTTCGACCCATTCCACAACATTTACCGATTTATTAACTAATGCTCAAGTAAATTTTAGTAATTCGAACATCGGAGTAAATTTAAGAATTTTAAATCTGCCGGATACTTCGCAACAGGTTGCTGGTGGAATATCTGATTTTGACATCTTAACCATTGACGGAAACGAAGTTGGTAACGACAACATTCCATCACAAAATAAGAATTTTTATTTCGAAGAAAAAAAGAACAGTTATTTGCTCAAACTCGCCTTGGTTCCAAAGAAAAAAGGAACGTATTGTATTTCATTCAGTAATTCTGTGGGTGTAGTTCACAGGAAAAAAGGTTGTGAGAAGGCAGGTATAGAGATAGATAATTCAAATACCAACAACCATTTATATCTTTATCAAACCTTTTTTCATGGTCTACCTCTTGATGAATATACGAAAACGCATGTTTACTGCTTCAAAGTCTATTAACTTTTAATTTCACAATGAGCAGTGTTTTAAGCCAACGGTGATATTATAGTTACTTAGTAAATTATTGCAGGAATCGCACCGATAAGACGTCAATAGCATAATTTGTTGATGATTTAAATCTTTTCCTACCTTACATTCAAATTCATTTTTATGCAAGTAAAAAAACTAAGTTTCCTCCTGGGAGCACTTGTTTGTAGCAGTGTTTTTTCTCAAAGCACTTCGTTTAAAGTTGTAAAAACTTTTCCCATTAAAAGCAGCGGTGGCTGGGACTATATTGCAGTGAACGACGGTAAAGTGTATGTTTCTCATGGAACGCAGGTAAATATCCTGGACGAAAATTCCGGTGATTCTATTGGCGTGATTGAGGGAACAACAGGAGTTCATGGAATTGCATTTGACAATAATCTGCATCGTGGTTATACCAGCAATGGCAGGTTAAATAACGTTTTTGTTTTTGATCTTTCTACAAATAAAGTTTTGGATTCAATTGCTACCGGCGAAAATCCTGACGCGATCAGCTATGAACCTTTTTCTAAAAAAATTATTACCTGCAACGGACGCAGTAAATCTCTTTCAGTAATCGATCCTGAAAAAAATAAAGTAGTTGCGACCATTGAACTTGATGGCAAACCAGAAGAAGCAGTAAGTGATGCGAAAGGAACATTATTTGTAAACCTAGAAGATAAAAGCCAAATAGCCGAAGTGGATATGAAAAACTACAAAGTGCTGAACCGCTGGCCGATTGCACCGGGAGAATCGGCTACAGGTCTTGCTTTGGATAAAAAAACAAATCGTCTTTTTGCTGGTTGCGATAATAAAATGCTGGTCGTAGTGAATGCGGAAAATGGAAAAGTGGTTACAACTTTGCCGATTGGGGAAGGGTGCGATGGAGTTGTTTTTGACGCAAATAAAAACCTTGTTTTCGCATCGTGTGGAGAAGGAAATATGACAGTAATAAAAGAAAAAGATGCGAATAATTTTTCCGTTGCGCAAACAGTCTCTACCCAAACAACAGCGCGCACAATAGCGCTTGATCCTTCAAATAATACGTTGTTTTTACCGGCAGCAACATTAGCGCCTGCAGATCCAAATGCTACTTCTCGCCGTCGCAGTTTTGTTCCGGGAAGTTTTAAAGTATTGGTTGTGAAAGAGTGATAAAAAATAAAAGGCAGGCCTCTGATGCTAGTTATGTTGCTATTGCTTTGTTTTGATGGCGCAAAGGTTCATGTCTTTTTTTTGGAAACAATTAATCCAACAACTCTTTCAATTTTTGAGTAAGTTTTTCTCCAAAAATATTCTTAGCAATGATCACTCCTTTTCTATCGATCAAAACGTTTGATGGAATCGCTTTAATTCCGTACTGATCCGACGTCGCATTTTTCCATCCCTTTAAATCTGATACCTGGTTCCAATCGAGATGATCTGTTGCAATTGC
>JAHEZB010000229.1 GCA_023251285.1 Chitinophagaceae bacterium
TTCCGCCGTCCTGGTTATATCAACCGGTAAACTTAAAATAAATTCACTTCCAACCCCTTCAGTGCTTGTTAACTCTATTTCTCCTCCTAATAATCGGGCAAGTTCGCGGCTAATGGATAATCCCAACCCGGTTCCACCATATTTACGCCTGGTAGATCCGTCTGCCTGCTGAAATGCTTCAAATACCTGGCCCTGCTTATCTTTTGGAATTCCAATGCCGGTATCAGTTACTTTAAAAAATATTTTTTTCCCGCTTTTGTCATTAGAAATGTCCAGTGATACATGCCCTTGTGAAGTAAATTTGATTGCATTGGAAAGAAGATTTTTCAAAATTTGTTCCAAACGCATTTTATCTGTATGCAAAATTTCACAAGTGTTTAATTCGATGTTTAATTTAAGTTGGATATTTTTTTCTTTTGCAATAGGAGTAAATAAACCCTGCATCTCTGAAGTAATTTCTTCCAGCGTAACATCTCCAACTTCCAATGTCATTTTGCCCGCTTCTATTTTTGAAAGATCCAAAATTTCATCAATCAAACTCAACAAACCCTGACCTGAAGTTTGCATCACTTGTGCATATTCTATATATTGTCTGTCGAGGTCATTGCTTTCTGTCATCAATCTCGAAAGAAGCAAAATCGAATTCAGTGGTGTGCGCAATTCATGCGACATATTTGCCAAAAATTCGGATTTGTACTTAGTACTTTGTGCTAATTCTTTTGATTTTTGTTCAATTAGATGGTTCCGCTCCTGGATCAATTTATTCTTTTCTTCCAGCAAACTGGTTCGCTCTTCCAGTTCCTGGTTGCTTTGCAATAATTCTTCCTGCTGCACCCGTAATTCTTCTTCTGACGCCTGCACTTTCTCCGTCTGTGCTTCCAGCTCGGCATTGATACTTTCCAGTTCGGAATGCTGCATTTGTAATTCCTCTGTTTGCGTCTGTGTTTGCTCCAAAAGTTCCTGTAGCCTCTTGCGGTTTTGTGCTCCGTAAAATGCAAGCCCGATATTGGCTGAAACAGATTTCAACAATTCCAGTTGCAGTGCAGAATAGTCATGTATTGCGCCTAATTCGATAACACCTATTACAGTTCTATCTCTTGTAACCGGCACTGCTACTATTGTCCGGGGTTTTGTCTTCCCGGTTGCATAGCTTATCGTGGATTGGCTATCAGGGATATTTTGTAATAAAATTTGTTTCCGGGACTGAAAAGCCTGACCGGCAATTCCTTCACCTATCTGTAAAGTTTTTTGCTTTTCATTTTCTGCCAACGCGTAGCTTCCTGCCAGGTGAAGCTGATTGTCTTCCTCCAAAATATAAATTGCCGCTACCATGCTTTGAGACAGCTCTGTAATATGTTCCAGGATATCCGCAGCCAGGTTTTCCACACTTTTCTCGCCTACCATAATGTCATTTAGAAGTGCAACGGATGCCTGCAGCCACTCCTTTTCTTCCAATAGATTAAAAGAATCCTGTAGCGATTGTGCCATATTATTTAAGGAACCGGCAAGGCTTCCGAGGCTGTCTTTTGTGATCCTATCCAAACGAATCTTATAGTTTCCATTAGAAATTTGCGACGCTACATTTTCAATGGCAATAATACGGTTTTCAGTCTCAGCGTTTTGCTTTTCAAGTTCATCCTGTAGCTTACTTTTTTCATCGAAATCTGAAGAAACTTTTCGATAAAAAAACAGCGTAATTGCTATTGCTAAAAGCGCGGAAAAAATTATGAGCGAAGGTGTGTAAGAGACGAGCCTGTTCAGACTTGCAGTGCGCGTTTGCAGAATTTGCTGTTCTTCATGTTCCATATTCGCAATAACTCCACGAAGGTCGTCCATGTATTTTTTGCCACTTAATAAATCCTCAGAAGAAACAAACCCTTGTAGTTTTTTCAGGTTAATATTCCGCTCCAATAGTCTCATTCTGTTTTCGACATCTTGATGTAATTGAGCCAGGTTCTTCTGTTGAATATCGGTATTGGAAAGTTCTGACGACAATGCACTGATAACAGCTCCTGTTCTTCCGGTTGCTTCATGGTACGGAGTAAGAAATATAGGATCGCCGGTTAATAAAAATCCTCTCTGGACTGTTTCTGCATCTTTTACTACCGATAAAACATTGTTCAAAGTCTCAATGGTCCGATTGCTTCTGCGCACCATTTCAGAACTTTGAATCAAATTTTTGATACTGATATAAGAGGCAAAAGAACTGATAAACAAAAGGATCAGGGATAATCCAAGCCCATATAGCAGGTTTCGTTTTAAAGTTAACTTCATAATAATGTTTAGTGGTTTTCTTCCTTATTTTGATTTAACGGTAAATAAAAATAAAATTCGGAACCTTTGCCTGGCGAGCTTTTAACGCCTATCGTTCCTTTATGCCGTTGTATTATTTGCTGGCATATGAACAAGCCAATCCCAAGTCCCTGGAAACGCTCAGACGTTTCTTCTACCCGGTAAAATTTACCGAACACTTTTTGCTGGTGTTCTTTTGACATTCCAATTCCAAAATCTTTTACAGCTATATAAATTTCGCCATCACAAACGCGTGAAAATATTTGTATTTCCGTAGTGCCTGGAGAATATTTGATGGCGTTGGTAATGAAGTTTATAATCACCTGTTCAATGCGCATTTCATCTCCAAAAACATTTTCACAAACACTTTCCGTTTTGACAATTTTAAAATCCGGATGCGATTGCTGCATCACTTCAATAATGTTATCCAATAAAGGATCTATGGCAAAGAATTTTTTATTAAACTTCAATTTGCCACTTTCTATTTTTGAAATATCTAACAGATCGGCAACCAGGATATTTAATTTTTCAATGTGATCCTGTACTTTATACAACCGGTTTTTGACGGTAGGAATATCCCCTTTATCAATACTTCGTTCCAATAGCTGGATGTATCCCTTAATGCTTGTCAACGGAGTTTTTAATTCATGGCTCGCGATGCTGATAAACTCATCTTTTTTCCGTTCTGCTTCTTTTCTAAATTCGATTTCTTCCAGCAATGCATTTTGCATTTCATTCAATGCACGGCTTTGCTCGTAGATGCGGTAAAATGTTTTTACTTTCAACAAAAGAATATTCACGTCGACCGGCTTGGTGATATAATCCAAGCCCCCGGAAGAATATCCACGGGTAATAAGTTTTATATTGCTGCTGGCAGCAGAAAGAAAAATGATGGCGGTTTCCTTTGCCTTACTATAACCTGAAATTGCTTCGGCTACTTCAAAGCCATCCATTCCCGGCATTTGTACATCAAGGATTATCAGGACATACGATCTTTTGAGAACTTTCTTTAAAGCCTCTTCACCGGAAGACGCGGTATCTACCTCAAAATTGTTTTTTTCAAGAACTTTTTTTAATGAAATTATATTTTCCCTGGAATCATCTACGATAAGAATCATTCTTCAAAAATAATTAAAGGATATTTAAAAAACCATCAAATTTTAAATGACTGAGACAATCGCATTAAATATTTTCACAGAAACAAAATCCCGGTCGAGTAGATCACATAATAAAGAGATTTAAAATGAACGGCCGTCTAAAATATTCCTGAAATAAGAGAATGAAAATCCTTGTTATTTCTTTGATTACTGCAATTGATCTTTCCGCTTCACATTTTTAAACAACAACCGCAAAACAGAAGGCAAAACAATTAACAACAAAGGAAGCGCGATTAGAAAACCGCCAATAACAGCGATGGCAAGAGGCTGGTGCAGTTTAGCGCCGGTTCCGATTCCCAAAGCGAGTGGCATCAAGGCAATGATAGCTCCCAATGCCGTCATTAATTTCGGCCGAAGCCTTGTAGAGATCGCATATTCTACCGATTCATCCACAGGTTGTAATGTGAGGTTTTCCCTGAACTGCAAAAAAGTAAAAATGGAATTCTCACCGATAATTCCCACGATCATAATAAGCCCGGTATAGCTGCCTACATTCAAAGGTGTGTGGGTTAGAAACAAAGCGATATAACTTCCGGAGATTCCGAGCACGGAAATGATTAAAATAGCCAGCGCCACTTTTACATCTTTGAATAAAAAAAGAATCGTTCCAAATACCAAAAGGCTTGAAGCAATTAAAATCATTAAAAGCTCGGTGAATGACTGCTGCTGCTGGGCATAAGAGCCGCCATACTCAATATGATAACCTTGTGGCAAACGAATTTCTGAAGAAATTTTATGCTGAATTTCTTTCATGGTACTTCCGAGATCCCGGTTTTCCAGTCGTGCTGAAACAACACCCATAGATTGTAAATTTTCACGGTGAATCTCGGCATCACCTTCACTAATTTGTACATCTGCTAATTCGCTTATTGGTTTTAATCTTCCGTCAGGAGAAGCAATTTGTAATTTCTTAATATCTTCAACACTCATCTTTTTGCTTCCGGGATAAACGAGCCGGACTGCGTATATCCGGTTATTTTCAAGAATGTTACCTACTACATTTCCTTCCAGAGAGGTTTGCAATTGATATTGAAGATTTGCAGGCGTAATTCCAAATTGTGCGAGGCGGTTGAAATCAGGAATAACCGTTACCGAAGGGCCGGCGATGGTAATCCCATTGAAAACGTCGGCTGTTCCTTTTACATTTTGTACAACGTTTCCGACCTGTGCTGACAGCTCTTTTATTTTTTGCAGATCATCGCCAAAAATTTTTATTTCAATGGGTTGCACTGAGGTCATCAGATCGCCCAGCATATCACTGATCACCTGCCCAAAATCGACGCGCAGAGCCGGTACCGATGCTTCAATTCTTTTTCGAATGTCATTAATTACTTCATCTGTTGTTTTGGTCCTGTTGCTTTTTAATTGAATTTCATAATCTCCTGTATTTGGTTCTGTAATAAAAAAACCCATTTGCGTTCCTGTACGCCGCGAGTAAGCGCTTACTTCCGGAGTTGATGTAATAATTTTTTCCACCTGCTGCAATTCGCTGTTCGTTTCTTCAAGAGAGGTTCCCGGTGGAGAAGTATAATCCAGGACGATGGTTCCTTCATCCATTTGCGGTAAAAATCCGGTTTCTAAATGGGGAAGGATCAATACAATGCAAAGAATTAAAGCACCTACGAAAATAAAACTGATCCAGGGAC
>JAHEZB010000230.1 GCA_023251285.1 Chitinophagaceae bacterium
TTCAACAATTTCCTCTTCACTCCATTTCACCATTTTTTTGCCCGTATTGTAACTGTATGCCTCTCCGATGCGTGCAAAAAGCAAACGCAAAAAATCATACACTTCTGTAACCGTTCCTACCGTGCTGCGAGGATTTTTATTGGTAGTTTTTTGCTCGATGGAAATTACCGGAGAAAGCCCGGTAATTTTATCGACATCCGGTCTTTCCATGTCGCCCAAAAACTGCCTGGCATAAGCAGAAAAACTTTCCATGTAACGTCGCTGACCTTCTGAAAAAATAGTGTCAAATGCCAGCGATGATTTTCCGCTGCCACTGATTCCGGTGATGACGACCAGTTGATTTTTTGGAATCGAAATATCGATATTCTTAAGGTTGTGTTCCCTTGCGCCAAATACTTCTATATTTTCATTTTCTGTAAATATATCTGCCGAATCCTGTTGCTTAGCTTTAACCATAATTTGAAGATTGCAAATTTACTATTTAATCATACTTTATAGAACGCCTTAACACTTTCTGTAATTTTAGAAACGCGATTCAGCAAACGAACTTTTAAGGCAATTTCTCGTGTTATATAATAGTTAATTCACAGAAGGCTATACACAACCCAGAAAGACATTAGAAAACCTTCAAAGAATTCGAACTGCTTGTTTTACAATAATTAATAAGAAAAAAAGATTTTAAGAATGAAAACAGGCGAAAGCATGATAACAGATTTATGATTTTTTTTTGTTGGAATGTTTTTTGAAATGAAATTTGTAGATTGTTTTTTCGTAGTTTTATTTTTTCTTTTGAAGCCACGGATTAACTTTTTATGGATCAATTTTTTCAAAAATATTTCCGGATGCTTTTTTTAACTTCATTTCTTTTACTTTTATAAAAGATATTAAATATTTGACACCTCTTTACAATAATTAAAAAAGTTGCTCGTTTATTAATTTAGGCTACGGATATTTATAAAAGAAATAGCCGGGGAAGCAGCGTATTTTTAAATAAATATTACATTTGCCCTTACCTTCAAAAGTAAAAAAACAATGAAAAGCACGTTTTTCACAACATTGGCAGTAACAGGAGTCATCTTATCCGGCTGTGGTAAATTTGGGAAATCGAAAGGAATGCCTAATGATGGCCAGCTTCATGGGGTAGCCCCTGCAGGACGTTATATTCTGCCAAAACCTCCTGGCATGGTGTATATTCCACCGGGAACTTTTCATATGGGCCCGAGCGATGAAGATATAAATTATACGTTCACTGCAAGAAACAAACAGGTTTCTATCAGTGGATTTTGGATGGATGCCACCGAGATTACCAATAATGAATATCGCCAGTTTACAAATTATGTGCGCGATTCTATTGCTGCGAAGTTGATGGGATTTGTAAAACAAGGCGCCGACGGAAATGAATATATTGATCAGGCAAAAATGAAGACCATTAAATGGAACGATAAGGCTACTTTGGAAAAAATTGACGCCATGATCGTAACCCCTGACAACCGCATCTTTGGGCAAAAAGAAATCGATCCTGCCAAAATGATCTACCATTCCGAAACTTTTGATTACGGCGCTGCTGCCAGCAACCGTGATCCGAATGTGCCAAGAAGCGCTTTCATTGTGAAAAAAGATATACCCATTTATCCGGACACTTTGGTTTGGGTAAGAGATTTTGCTTATTCTTATAATGAGCCGATGGCAAAACAATATTACAGTCATCCCGCTTTTGGAAATTACCCGGTAGTGGGTGTAAACTGGAAACAGGCAACTGCATTTTGTGAATGGCGTACGCACACTTTAAATTCTTATTTGGTAAGTAAGAACCGGGCAACAGAAACTAATTTCCGTTTGCCAACCGAAGCTCAATGGGAATATGCAGCAAGGGGCGGAAGGTCACAGTCACCTTTTCCATGGGGCGGTCCTTATTTAAGAAATAAAAAGGGATGTTTACTGGCAAACTTTAAGCCGGGCCGTGGTAATTACCCTGAAGATGGCGGTTTTTATACCGTTCGCGCAGATGCATATTGGCCGAATGATTTTGGATTATATTGTATGGCAGGAAACGTAGCAGAATGGACTTCTTCCTTATATTATGAAGGTGGTTATAATTTTCAACATGATATGAACCCGGATATCCGCTGGAATGCAAAAGACCAGGATGCACCCCGGATGAAACGTAAAGTGATTCGTGGCGGAAGCTGGAAGGATGTTGGCTACTATTTAAGAGTTAGTACCCGCACTTTTGAATATCAGGATACCGCTAAATCTTACATTGGATTCCGTACAGTAATTGATTTGCCACCAGCAACCGGCAAAAAAGGGAAAAAATAAACGTCAAATAAAAATAATTAAATAGAAAAAATTTTAGTTCAACATTTTACTGCCTGTATTAATTTGTTAGATAATTAATTAATATGGGCATTTTTTGTGCAGAACCTTAAAGAAAAAACAATAAACAAATAAAAAACAAAAAAAATCCCAAACTATTATGAATCAACAACCCAAAAGAAACTTTCTTACACTAATAGATGTATTGGTAAGCGCCGGTGCCGCTGTCGTAATTTTTGCAGCATGGGCAAAATTAACGCACCAATCTTATGCTGATACAATGCTGACTATCGGAATGTGGACAGAAACCGGTATCTTCCTTGTCTATGCAGTTATAGAATGGGTAAAACCAAAACCACATGAAACTGCTCCTCATGCACCACAGGTAGCAGCAGTTCAGGGAAATCCGGCTCTGCAATCCATGGAAAAGATGATGAAAGATGCTGAAATTACACCGGCCAATATGAAAAAACTTGGAGAAAACTTTCAGAAATTAGGCGTTACTGTCTCACAAATTGGTGAAGTAGGCGACGTAGTGAAATCTACAGGTGATTTTTCGGCTAAAACAAAAGAGGCAACAAATGCACTGGGTTTGATGAAAGACGCTTATACCAATTCTGCAAATACGATGAGCAACTTCAACAGCGCGGCAGATAGTGCAAAAGGATTCCACCAACAAGTGCAGATCCTTACCAAAAATCTTGGATCATTAAATACCATTTATGAATTGGAATTGAATGAGAGCAATAATCATTTGAAAACTTTAAATAGTTTCTACGGTAAAATGGCTAAAGCAAGTGAAGTAATGGTGGCAACTGTAGACGATGCACAGGCAACAAAAGCACAGATCTCAACTCTTGCTGAAAATCTTGGAAAATTAAACCAGGTTTATGGCAATATGCTGAGTGCAATGCAGGGAAGACAGTAATAATCAATAATCCAAAATTCTAAAAGACTAACAGTAAATTAAATTAACATGGCAGGACTACCCAGAGATCCACGGCAAAAAATGATCAACGTAATGTATCTGATACTTACGGCGATTCTTGCCTTGAATGTATCTAATGAGGTGATTAATGCATTTAAAGTGGTAAACAACAGTTTATTAACTTCCAATAACAACATAACTGCATCTAATAACACCTTGTATAAATCGCTCGAAGAAAAATTAACTGAACCCCAATCAGCTGAAAAGGCAAAGATTTGGGAACCAAAAGCAATGCAGGCAAAGAAACTTTCAGATGATGTGAATAATTATATTAATGATCTGAAAGCGCAATTATTAAAAGCGGCTGATCTCAGAATGAAATGGGACAGTAAAATTAAAGATAGCGTACAGGATTACAGGGAAGACAACCTGGATGCTTCTACCAGGTTATTTGAGACTCATGGCAAAGGAAAGGAATTGAAAGATCGGCTGGATCAATATAAACAGCAGATGCTGGCAATTGATCCTTCTATCAAACAACAATTTGAGAGTACTTTTCCGGTTAATACAATTCCGCCGGTTTCACAGGAAGGAAAACAAAAAGATTTTACGCAAACCTTCTTTCACATGACACCGACTGTGGCGGCTTTAACCATGCTCAGTAAGTTTCAAAATAATATTAAGAACGCTGAAAACATGGTTGTTACCTATTGCCATTCACAGATTGGCGCAGTAGCAGTACATATGGATCAGGTAGGCGTATTAGTCGGGCAAAACTCTAATTATTTGATGCCCGGCCAACAATTATCCGTGACTGCCGGTGTAGGTGCTTACAGTTCGTCTTCAACTCCAACTATTACTATTAATGGTTCGAATGTTCCTGTTACCGGGGGACAAGGAACCTACAATACAACCGTAAGTGGAGCGGGAGAACACACAGTTAATGTAAATGTAAAATTTAAAGATGAAAACGGTAATTGGGTTACGAAAACTCAAACAGTAAACTACACGGTAGGAACTCCGGGCGGCGCAGCAGTGATGCTGGATAAAATGAATGTATTTTA
Source organism: Chitinophagaceae bacterium (assembly GCA_023251285.1). GTDB lineage: Bacteria > Bacteroidota > Bacteroidia > Chitinophagales > Chitinophagaceae > Ginsengibacter. Next base: position 4,309 of record JAHEZB010000230.1, read on the forward strand.
TATTGGTGTTCCAAATCCGGTAACGATTTCATCCGGAACAGGTTGGGATAAAACACACGTTTCAATGGCGGGTGGTTCATTATCAGCAGCAGGTGGACCTGGAAAATACATCGTTAAAGTGAATTCAGTAGGCAAAGCTTCTATCACCGTAAATGCAGATGGTAAAGCAAGCACTTATGATTTTAGGGTAAAAAGGATTCCTGATCCGATTGTTAAAGTTGGTCCAAGCAGCGGTGGTAGAGTACAATCAGTCATATTTAAAAATCAGAACTTTGCACGTGCTGAACTTGAAAATTTTGATTTTGACGCACATTTTAATATTGTAAGCGCCACCATTTATTTTTCCGGTGCTAATTTCAGCACGGTACAACCAGCGGAAATCCACGGAGGAAGCCTCGAAGGAATAAAAGGTCAATTATCTAAATGCATTCCAGGAACTTCCGTAACTTTCGATAATGTAAAAGTACAGGGGCCTGATGGAATTGTGAGGAGCATTCCAGGTCCGGGATTTATTTTGTATTAATTTAAAAGAATAAAAATAGAGGCTATGAAAACAATGATAATGAAATGCCTGGTGGTGGTACTTGCAGTAGGAGTATTATCTAATACGGCTGATGCCCAGGCGAGGAAGAGAACAGCAAAAAAGCGAACAACGGCAAAGAAAACGACGGCAGCAAAAACAAATGCAAATATTAATCCTGCTGCCACTGATACTGCCATCGTTCAGGCTCCTGCTCCGGTGAATGATAGCCTGCCGATTACTGCCGTAAAGCCATCACTGA
>JAHEZB010000231.1 GCA_023251285.1 Chitinophagaceae bacterium
ATAAGAGTCGCATAACGGTCATACCAACTACGAAAAGAGACAGTGCATATAAGGCTTTACTTTGCGGTACTGCAAGTCCGGAAGTAAGAAAAGTTGTTGTCCAGTTATTAATGATCGCTTCAAAAGCGCTTTGACAAAAAAGGAAAAACGCAATGAGAATTAAAACAGAATCTTTTAATAATGACAGGCCTTTAGAAAGCGGAAAACCCTGTGCCTGTTTTGCGGGTGGAAATTTGATCAGCAAATAAAAAATGCCGATAACAAGCGTGGAAAATCCAACAACAGAGACGATTACTTCGTAGTTAAATTGTGATTCAAGAAGTGCAAGCAGCAGCGGCATGCCCAAAGCGCCGATGCCAAAGAAAACGCCGAGCAAACTAAGATTTGCTCCTTTATCTTTATCACTGATATCTGATACCAACGCGCTGGTAGCGCCGTTGATAGCGCCTCCGCCCAGCCCGAATAAGAAAATTCCCACTTTTAATAAAGTATGTGAAGGCGCATAGGCGATTCCTTCGAAGCCAATGAACATGCTGAGGCACGTGAGAGACAATAACACCTTGTATCCGTATTTATCGCAGAAAGGACCAAATAACAAGGAGCCCAACAAAATACCAAAAGGCAAAATAGAAAACAATTCGCCGGAGGCAATTTCATCCAATAAATATTTTTGCTCCAACCCATGTTTAACTGATCCAAGCGTGGTAATGCCCATTCCAAAAAATAAAATTCCAATGCAGGCAGCCCAAAAAACCAATCTTTTGTTGTACATATAAAGAGTTTATTTTTTTTGAGAAAGGTATTTAAGCGCCAAAAATCCGGCGCCATAAACGCCTGCATCACTGCCCAGGGCAGATGCTTCAAAACTCACTTGTTTTATGCTAATCGGTTGAGCCCATTTGTTGGCTTCTTCTTTTATATTTGGAATTAAAGAAACAGCGGGACCAAACACTCCTCCGCCAAAAATGATTTTTTCGGGATTAAATAAGCTGACCAGGTTTGCTGTTGCCATTCCCCAATACTCAATACATATGCTGATCACTTTGCTTGCAATGTCATCCTGATTGTCATAAGCATGAAATACATCATGACAACTTATTTCTTCTGCTGTTTTATTTTTTAATGATCCGGAATAATCGCTTTTTTCATTTATAAATTTCTGAGCAAGCTTCGCAATTCCTTCTCCGGAGGTATAATGCTCGAAACAGCCGCATTTAATATAATCATCGCTGAATGGTTTGTTGAGGGCCATCCATCCGATGGCGCCGGCAATATCGTGTGAGCCGCGAAGCACAGTTCCATTGATTAGAATTCCTGCTCCGATCCCGGTTCCTACTGCCAGGAAAATTGCATCATGGCATTGTTGTGCATTTCCTTTCCATACTTCGCCAAGAATATAGCAGGCTCTGTCGCTGTCGATAGTTACCGGAATTTCATCTGCCACTTTTTTTATTTCTGCTAAAAGCGGGTAATCGTCCCAATCCGGAATATTCGGAGCCCACACGGTTCCGGTTTTCTGCCTATAAATACCGGGAACGCAAATGCCCATCGATTCAATTTTATTTCCGGTAAGCAAAGCAGCGTCACGCATGGAGAGAAAATTGCGAACAACCAATTCGCCCACTTCAGCGCCTTTTCTTTTATCTAAAGCAGTAGTTTCTTTTGATAAAATTTCTCCTTGTTCATTAAAAACAGCGGTAGCTAATTTGGTGCCGCCCAGGTCGAATGCTAATAATGCCATACAATTTAGTTTTGCGTGTTTTCGCTGCTTTAAAAAACTAAATTAGGTAAAATGGCATAATCATGCAAATAAATTTTTTATTGAAAATGATACAAATGAATATCTGTTCTTTTGTTTTTCTTTGAGTAAAAATTAAACATAATAAAATCAAACCCTAAATTTTTTCTTTCGAAAAACAAAGAATAATAAAATTCTTTCTCTAAATTTAAAACATGGAATCATCAGTTGGCGGCATGTTCAAAAATGAGCGGCATGCATTTATCTTAAAGCAAATCAATCTACACAACAAGGTTTTGTCTTCCCAACTAAGCAAAGAACTTGAAGTGTCTGAAGATACCATCCGGCGTGACCTTGCAGAACTTGCAGAAGCCGGCGAAATTATTAAAGTCCATGGGGGCGCTCTTTCGAAATCATATCATTACCCGGCGCATCAAACGTCTGTTTATGCGCAGGAAGAAAAAAGAATGATCGCAAAAAAAGCGGTAGAACTGATTCAAAATGGCATGGTGGTACTCACCGAAGCGGGCACAACAATGCTTGAAATGGTACGCATGATCCCTGATAATATTGAAGCTACTTTTTTTACAGTGAGTCCGTTAATGTCTTTGGAACTTGCTGAACATCCGTTGCTGACAGTGATTTTATTGGGAGGACAAATTGATAATTCCGCGCAAATAACGGTTGGTGAAAAACCAATAAGCGAACTCATGCAAATCAGGGCCGACCTATGTTTCCTCGGAGTGAACGGTTTAAATTCAAAAGCCGGCCTTACTGAAGTGGATTGGAAAGTAGCACAGGTAAAAAAAACCATGGTCAACAGCGCCTCAAAACTCGCCGTGCTCAGTATTTCTGAAAAATTAAATTCAGAACATAAGATGAAAGTATGCGATGTTCATTCCATAGATTATTTAATCACCGAACTCGATCCGGCTGATAAAGTATTGAATGGTTTTAGGAAAAACGTTCAGCTTTTGTAAAGCGCTCCCAACGCTATCATGTCAAAGACAACCGTCCTGACCTTCTCAAACCGGATCACTCACTTTTATTTACTTATTTTGCATTTCTCATTTCCTGTTAAGGACATCAGGAAGATAAATATGATTAAAATGAAGGTGTTTAAATTTGGCGGCACAAGTACCAACAGCTATGAAAGGGTAAAAAACCTGGCTCACATTCTTAACTTTCATAAAGATGAAAAAATTCTCATTGTAATTTCTGCAATGGGAAAGATGACAAACGGGCTGGAAAAAGTAGTAGATGCTTTTTATGAACAACGAAATGAAGATGCTTTAAAGCTTTTTAAAAAAATAAAAGATTATCATCTCAATCAATTAAAATATCTGGTAACGCTTCATTGGGAAAAAGCAACGAATCAGCTAAATGACTTTTTCACAGAGGTGGAATGGTTGCTGCATGACAAGCCGGTAAAGGATTACAACTATTATTATGACCAGATCGTTTGTGTGGGTGAATTGCTTTCTTCTACGCTGATCTCTTATTTTCTGGATGAAGAAAAACTGCCGAATCAATGGATTGATGTAAGAGATTTGATCAGAACCGATGACACATTCCGTGATGGAAAAGTAGATTGGGGCGTTTCAAAAAAGTTTGTTTCTGAAAAACTACTTCCTTTATTTCAGCAAAATAATTTTGTGGTCACACAGGGATTTATGGGCGGTACGGATGAAAATGAAAGTACGACACTTGGGCGCGAAGGAAGCGATTATACAGCCGCAATTTTTGCGGATTTGTTAGACGCAGAAAGTGTAACGATATGGAAAGATGTAGATGGAGTGATGAATGCAGATCCAAAAGAATTTCCGGGTGCGAAAACCATTGACGAGTTAAGTTATAAAGAAGTGATTGAAATGGCTTATTATGGAGCAAAGGTTATTCATCCTAAAACCATCAAACCGCTGCAAAATAAAAACATTCCATTGTTTGTGCGCTCATTTTTGGATTTACGTTTACCCGGTACCGTGATCAGCAATAAGCAAAATCATCATTTACCTGTTATGATGATAACCAAGCAAAATCAGGCGCTGATTACTTTACAAACAATTGATTTTTCATTTGCGGAAGCAAAGCCGGTAAATTTGCTGCATGAAATTTTGGACGAGTTAAGCATCAAGCCAAACCTCACACAAAATGGCGCGATAACACTGATGATTTGTATAGACGATGTTGCTGAAAAAATAGAGAAACTGGCGATTCTTGCTTCTTCCTTTTTTAATGTAAATATTCAAAAAGGATTAATGCTTCTTACACTGCGGCATTATACCAAGGAGTATCTTAAAATGAATGAAGCAAACCATGAAATTATTATGGAACAAAGAACTTCTGACACGATTCAACAGTTGATGAAATTAACATAAATAGAAAATAGGATTATTTGTTTGCCTGCTGAAAAATTTTGATGTGGTTTGAATTTGCTTTTTAATATTGCTAAAGAAAAGTGATTTTATATTTGTATTTTCAGTTGAAGTTTTAACTGAAATCCGCGTTGCTTATTAAAGCTTTCTGATTTTTTAAATTAATTCTCATGATAGAGAAAAGTAACTTAGCACGGCCCCAGAAGCGCTTTTCCCCGCTTAAATCTATTTTAATAGGGGCGGTTATCGGTTTAATAATTATTTCACTGTTTGTATTCGAAGTTGACAAGCCTAAACAAGAATGGGGAAAGCTTTGGAGAGTGAGACCTTTGATCGTTGAACCAGTGGCAGGCGCATTGGGCGGATTGTTTTTTCATTTTATGAACTACATGGGTTCAAAGCAGGCTGTTAATAGAACAATGGCTGTAGTGTTAGGCATCGTTGTCTTCATTATGGTGCTTTGGCTTGGAATTGTTTTCGGACTTCATGGGACAATATTGAATTAAGTTACGACCTGATTTCTTCATCGACTGAAATTTTTATGCTCAAAACGATACTTTAATTATCCTGTCGGTTCTGAATACCGATTGCTGTTGAAGCATCTGCTTGTACAAATGCTGGCACTTCACAAAATATTTCCTTTATTCAATCTCCCAACGGCATTACTTTTACATTTCATTGCTTTCAATATTATGATATTCTTGTAATATAGGAATAAGAAATTATCTTTTAAATTTTCCTGAATGAATAAAAATATTTGCTCATTAATGATTGTTGGTATAATTCTTAGTAGCTGTAATATGATGAACAGCGCTAATAGCAACAATAATAATATCATTTATCAATCAAAGGAGTTTTCTGTTTACAGAGATAGTGTGGTGCAGGATTCATTTGTTGCAAAAGCGATTTCAAGAACTGAAATTGTTTCCAATTATATAAGTCCCGCAGATCAATTCAAAAGCGCG
>JAHEZB010000232.1 GCA_023251285.1 Chitinophagaceae bacterium
ACAGCCATGTATCTTACCACGATACAAGGGGCGAAAACTTCAAAAGATATTGAAGAAAATTTTCCGATTTGGGCAGGAATTATTGCACTGATATTCATCATTTATGCTTTCATTTATTTTCGTAAAATATCTTTGTTGCAGCAGGAAAAGTATGTAATGCCGGAAGAAGATCCGAACGATTTTCACAACTGGATCACCAAAGAATCTTAAAACTAAAGCATGGCTTTCGACACCAAAACTTTTAAAACACGTACACTTACCGCAATCATTTTTGTCATTGTAATGCTTATCGGGTTGTTGTGGAATCAATGGAGTTTTATTATTTTATTTACCATCATTCATTTTGGCTGCTGGTTTGAATTTATTAAACTCTTAAAGAAAATTGATCCTGTAAATTATAAACTAAAAAGCTTACTCGGCCTGCTTTACATCACACTTCCGATTGTTTTAATGATCATCATCAGAACAAATAATTTTAATGGCTTGAATGACAATTTTTTAAAAATAGTTCCTTGCGGTATTGTTTTTTCTATCTGGATAAATGATACGATGGCATACATTGTCGGTTCTTTTATTGGCAAAACACCTTTGTCATCCATTTCACCCAAAAAAACACGTGAAGGAACGATTGGTGGAATAATTCTCTGTGTAATGGTTATTACTTTAATCGGATATTTTACAAAATCTTATTCCGTAGCCGATTGGATATTTATCAGTTTATTTTGCGCTGTTTTTGGTACGCTCGGCGATTTATTGGAAAGTAAATTAAAGAGAATGGCAAATGTAAAAGATAGTGGTACACTGATGCCCGGTCACGGAGGCTTTTTAGATCGTTTTGATTCGATGCTGGTTGCCATTCCTTTCGTATTTGTTTATTATTCTTTATTCATGAGTTAAAGAAATAAAAGGTTCTATCTCCCTCTCAATTTTTATATTTGTAATTAAATTTAGTTGATGAATATTCATAAAGAAGGTTACCGTACGATTGCCTTGTGCGCATTGATTTTCGGCGCCGTTAATATTATTTTCTTTTTTTTCTTTAGCGCTACAATGCCAATAGTAGCGTGGCTTGTATTCAGCGTAAGCTTCATCATGCTGCTGTTTATTATTTCATTTTTCCGCTCTCCAAAAAGAAATTTTACGGTTGCTCATCATCAGGTAATTTGTCCGGCAGATGGCAAGGTAGTGGTGATAGAAGAGATGACGGACGTAGAATATTTTAAAGATAAAAGATTGCAGGTTTCTATATTTATGAGTCCGGCAAATGTACATATCAACAGAATTCCAATGTCAGGAAAAGTGCAATACAGCCAGTATCACAAAGGAAAATACCTCGTTGCCTGGAGTCCAAAATCATCTACAGAAAATGAAAGGCATTCGGTAGTCATCAAAAGCGATAGCGCAGAAATCTTAGTAAAACAAATTGCCGGCGCTCTTGCCAAACGAATTGTAAATTATCTGAAAGTCGGGCAAAAAGTGGAGCAGGGCAGTGAAATGGGCTTCATAAAATTTGGTAGCCGCGTTGATGTTCTTCTTCCGGTTGGAACAGAATTAAATGTAAAATTAAATCAGCAGGTAAAAGGCGGCGTAACGGTTTTGGCGACCATTGATACGTTAATTCCTGTCGAAGAAGAAACCTTTCAGGAAGAAGAAAAATAGATTTTTGTTTCCAGTAAATAAAGAGATAAGCAATATTTCTATTTTCTTTGAGGAGCGAAATTGGCACCTCAAGTGATGTGGTTGCACATATTTTTGCAAAACAAGCGAATTGCCCTTAAGCACTAAATTTAATTTTAAAATTTTAACCCTCAAATATTTTTTATGCCATCAGAATATTTAGACAGCGTAATAAAAAGATTCCTAGTTTATAAAGCACTTGGCGATAAAACAATGGAACAATTGGACGAAGAAAACCTGTTCTGGCAATACAATGATGCCAGCAACAGCATCGCCATCATTGTTCAGCACCTGTGGGGAAATATGCTTTCGCGCTGGACAAATTTTCTGACAGAAGATGGTGAAAAAGAATGGCGCGAACGCGATGCTGAATTTGAAAAAGTAATCAACACAAAAGAAGAATTGATCATTAAATGGGATGAGGGGTGGGACTGTCTTTTTGCAACATTAAAATCGTTAACAGAGGATGATCTTAATAAAACCATTTACATCAGAAAGGAGCCACTGACTGTGATTGATGCAATTAACAGGCAACTGGCGCATTATTCCTATCATGTCGGACAAATGGTTTATATCGGTAAGATGCAATTGAATCATCGTTGGATTTCTTTGTCCATTCCAAAGGGAAATTCCAAAGAATTTAATGATAAAATGATGGGAGCTTAATTAGCCAATTATCGCTTTGATATACGTTCTAATAAACAAAGAAATAGTGCACATTTCTGTTTTGTTTTTGTAAACTTCTAAGTTCTAAATTATAGAATACGTTCCAATTCTTTCAAATGTCGAATGATATAAGTTGGTTCTTCGCCGCAGGTTGCATTAATATGATTTACAAAAACTGAATCCATTCCGGCATTCTTTGCGCCAAGAATATCTGCATTCAGGTTGTCCCCAATCATGATGCTTTCCTCGATTTTCCCATTTGCTTTTTTCACTGCATATTCGAAGATTTCTTTTTTAGGTTTTACCGAATTAGAAATTTCTGAAGTAATAATATTCTTGAAATATTTAGTTAGTCCTGAACTTTCTAATTTGATTCTTTGTGTTTTTTCAAACCCATTAGTAATAAGGTGTAGGGAATACTTTTTTTCCATCAGATAATCTAAAATCTCGTAGGTATATTCAAACACTTTCTTTTTTGTGGGAAGGACTTCCAGAAAATATTCACTCATATCTTTCGCCAGTTTTTCATCAGCTATTTGAAAATCAAGGAGGGTGCGCCACATTCTTCTCCATTTCAATTCCTCAGTGGTAATATATCCTTTTTCGTAGCGGCTCCATAAGATCAGGTTATGATTCAGGTAAATCGAATAAAACTGGCTGAAGGGGCCGATAGCTTTGGATTCCAGCTTGAAAAAATCATACAATTCTGCAAGCGATTCTTCTGCGTTTGCATCGAAATCCCAAAGCGTATGATCAAGATCAAAAAAAAGGTGTTGGTATTTCAAAGTTGTATTTTTAAAAATGTCGGCTTTAGAATTTAGATTTGCTGTATTACAAAAACAACGAATTAAAATGAAAAATATTGTAATTACCGGCGGAAGCAAAGGTATGGGAAAAGCAATGGCAGAGAAGTTTGCAGCGACAAAAAATAACATTTTCATTTGCTCGAGAAATAAAAAAGAACTGGCAAAAACAGCCGGCGAAATCAATAAAAAATATCCCGGTTCGGTTGAATATTTCAGTGCGGATCTTTCTCTTAAAAACGAAGTTTTAAAATTTGCGGATTGGCTTTTAAAAAAAAATATTCCTATAGATGTTCTCATCAACAATGCGGGCAGCTTTGTTCCCGGAAGTGTTTATAATGAGCCTGATGGAAATCTTGAAAAGATGATGGACGTGAATTTGTTCAGTGCCTATCATTTAACGCGCGCATTGCTTCCAAATATGATGAAAAACAAATCGGGTCATATTTTCAATATCTCTTCTATTGCCGCTTTAAAAGCATATAACAATGGAGGTTCCTACAGCATCAGCAAATTTGCAATGATGGGTTTCAGCATCAACCTGAGAGAAGAAATGAAGCCATTCAATATAAAAGTTACCACTGTTTATCCGGGCGCTGTTTACACTTCATCGTGGGAAGGCGCGAATGTTTTACCGGAAAGAATTATGGAAGTAGAAGACATTGCCAATATGATATTTGCCGCATCTTCCTTATCGCCTCAGGCATGTGTTGAAGATATTGTTATCAGGCCTTTATTGGGCGATCTTCCTTAAACGTTTTTTAACAGCTGCTCATTCTATTAACCTTTTTTTAAATTCAATTACGAGTATTTTTGTAACTCATCTTTGCTGAAGAAATGATTACATTTTTACGATCTTATTTAAAAAAAATACCGGCTTCATTTATTTTTCTTGCAGCAATCTTTTTTGCTCAATCCTCTTTTGCACAGGTAAAATTTTCGGTAGTTTGTCCTGATAAAAAAATCGGAAAAAGTGACTTGCTTCAGATTCAATTTAAAGTAGAAGGCGCGTCCAATGTCGATAATATCACCCCGCCTTCTTTTAATAATTTTACCATTGTTTCGGGGCCGAATCAACAAAGAAGCGTTACAAATATCAATGGAAAAATAAACCAATCCGTTTCTATTGGTTTTTCATTGCAGCCAATGTCAACCGGGAAATTTATCATCGGATCTGCCACTGCTGTAGCGGATGGAAATGATTATAAAACGAATCCGATAACCATTCAGGTGGTTGCCGGTTCTGTTGTTCAGCAAAATAACAGCAATCAAAATTCTTCACCGTTTCCCAATTTGAATTTCGATTTTCCTTCCGCTCCGGTCACTCATCAGTTTGATGACTACATTTTAAAACCGGGAGAAAATGTCACTGAAAAAATTAAGAAAAATATTTTCTTAAACCTAGATGTCGATAAAAAAACCTGCTATGTTGGTGAACCAATTGTTGCAACTTATAAACTTTACACCAGGCTTCCCTCTGAAACAACCGTTACAGATGCGCCTTCTTTTAATGGCTTTTCTGTAAGCGATATGGATGTGAATAATAATGCCGTTCTTGAAAAATATGACGGACGATTGTATAATGTTTACACGATGCGAAAGGTACAATTATATCCGTTGCAATCCGGTGATATTACGCTGGATCCGGTAGTGGCAGATAATAAAATAACTTTCATCAAATCGCAATACGCCAATTCACAACAGAGCGATCCCTTCTTCGATATGTTCGATAATATGGGACAGGCGGCGCTTCCGCCAGAGGCACAGATCGAGCAGAATGTAACGTTGAAATCTGTCCCGATTACGATTACCGTAAAGCCTTTGCCATTAGAAAATAAGCCGGCAGATTTCAGAGGCGCAGTCGGCGATTTTACCATCACTTCTTCTTTAGAAAAAAATCAGATCACTACAGATGATGCA
>JAHEZB010000233.1:0-3388 GCA_023251285.1 Chitinophagaceae bacterium
ATTCTGTTCAAAAAAGTGAAGATTTAAGCAGTAAAATAAAAGTTGCCCTTGATAAAGCAATTGAAAAACTTATCGCAGAAGAAAAAACACGTGATGGCTACCTCGTCGTTTCAGATAAAAAAGGCCGCGTACAAAAAATTCCGGCAAAAGATTTTAAAGTGCGATAAGGCATCACACAGGTGTTGTTGAAAAAACCCATCTTTCAGCAAACAAACAAATATTGAAATTTCCTGTTTTCTTTTTTGATCTTTTACTTTAAATCTTTTACACAAATTCTTAATTTTTCGATCGCAAATATTTTAGTTTCCATTGATGACTAATGCCGTAGCAATTTTAAAAAAATATTGGGGCTATGATGCTTTCAGGCCACTGCAGCAGGAAATAATTGATTCCGTTTTATCATGCAATGATACACTTGCGATTATGCCAACCGGTGGTGGAAAATCAATCTGCTTCCAGGTTCCAGCGATGTCAAAAGAAGGATTGTGTCTGGTTGTAAGTCCGCTGATCGCTCTAATGAAAGACCAGGTTTTGAATTTGAAAAACAAGGGAATACCGGCGCTTTCCATTTATTCAGGAATGAGTTTTACAGAAGTAGAAAAAACATTGAAAAATGCCGCTTATGGAAATTTTAAATTTTTATATGTTTCTCCTGAGAGATTAAAAACGGAATTATTTTTAGAATACTTATCTATTATAAAAATAAATTTAATTGCGGTAGATGAAGCGCATTGCATTTCACAATGGGGTTATGATTTCAGGCCCTCGTATTTGCGTATTGCTGCTCTTCGCGAATATTTTCCCAACGTTCCGATTCTGGCTCTTACTGCTTCTGCTACAATAGAAGTGCAGAAAGATATTCGTGAAAAGTTACTTTTCAAAAAAAATCAACAATCTTTTCAACAATCCTTCGAACGGGCAAATCTTTCTTACAGCGCCTTTGAACTTTCATCCAAACAAAATAAATTATTGGCGATCTTAAAAAAGGTCGCGGGCAGTGGAATTGTATATTGCAAAACAAGAAAACGGACAAAAGAAGTTGCTGAAATGTTAAGCCTTAATGGTATCAGTGCCGATTATTATCATGCAGGACTTAGCAGCGAAGAACGTAATAAAAAGCAGGAAGACTGGATCAATAATAAAATGCGCATTATCGCGTGCACCAACGCTTTCGGAATGGGAATTGACAAGCCAGATGTACGAACGGTTGTGCATTATGATGTTCCTGATGCGTTGGAAAACTATTACCAGGAAGCAGGAAGGGCAGGCCGTGACGGTAAAAAATCTTATGCGGTTTTACTGTTTAACGAAGCAGAATTAAATCAATTAGAAAAGCAGGTTCAGATAAAATTCCCATCAAAAGAAATTATTCGGAAAATATATGGAGCGTTATGCAATTTTCTTCAACTTCCCTCCGGAAGTGGTGAAGGAAAATCTTTTGACTTTGATTTAAATACTTTTGCAAGGAATTTCAAACTGGATGCTTATACAATCAACAGTGTTTTAAAAATCCTGGAACAGGAAGAATTGATTACATACAGTGAGCAGTTCTTTTCACCATCTACCGTTGAATTTACAATTGATAAACAAGCGCTGCATCTTTTTGAACAAAGCCATCCAAAGTATGATGAAGTTATCAAAGGACTTTTGCGTTCTTACGATGGAATATTTGATTTTCCTTGCGCTATTAATGAAGACCAGCTTTCAAAATTTGTTCGAATAAAAAGAGAAAATCTTTTGCAATTGCTGAATGAATTGAAAGCATATAATATTATCGATTATACCCCTCAAAAAGAAAAACCCCAGATTTATTTTTTACAAAACCGCGTCCGTGCAGAAGACCTTTTTGTCAGTGAAAAAAATATTCTAAAAAGAAAAGAAGCTTATCAAAAAAGGCTAAATGCAATGATTCAATTTTGTACGAATCAAAACAAGTGTAGAAGTCAATTAATCGGAAACTATTTTAACGATAACAATCTTCGTGAATGTGGGGTTTGTGATAATTGTCTTGCAAATAATGTGAAGGTCTCTAATGACGAGTTTAATTCAATATCTTCTGCAATAAAAAAGCTAAGCAGTGAAACGGCGCTGTCGTCTTCGCAACTTTTTCAACAGCTTTCTAATTTTAAAGAAAATAAAATAAGAAAAGTTTTGATTTTTTTACAGGAAGAAAATCTTATTAACGTAAATAAGCAAGGATTAATAAAATCGTTATGAAGTCGTTGTGAGTGAATACCGCTATGGTATTTAATTATCATGAATAGATGCCTATTTAATATCTTCTATATTATTTTACTTTTATGTTTGTAAAACAAATAAAAAACAGATATAAAAAAAAAGGGGACCCAGATAGAAATCTAGTCCCGCTTTAAAATCCAATATCCTATGAAAAACCGAAGCGAAGATAGGAGAAAAATATTTTACGACAATATTTTTTTGATCGTATAATTTAAAAAATAGTATGTTTCTATGACTGGAGACGATTTCTATTTATTGAACGGTGCGTTTTGAAGAGTAATTGGTAAAAAAAATTAAATACCTATTTTCAAAAAAATTAAAACCAGCTTTTGCTGGATTTACTTGTTCTTCCTCCGAGGCCCAAAGAACCTAAAATACTTCTGACAATGGTATTTCCAGCTGTTCGCATCATGCTTTTTACAACCGTATTATTTACCACTTTTTCGAGGGTAGTTTCTTCTGGTTTTGCTGTTTTGCCCGGCACAGATGGCGTAATTGCTGCCGCAGTTTCTAATTTAGCATTTAACATTTCATAAGCACTATTGCTATCAATTACCGGGTTGTATTTTGCAGCTATTTTTGAATGATCGACGATTGTTTCAATTTCATTCGCTGTCAAAACATCCATCCGGCTCCTCGGAGTGCACATCATTGTATGCGCCAGGGGAGTCGGAATTCCTTTTTCATTTAGCAAAGTAACCAGCGCTTCCCCAATTCCCAACTGCGTGATCAAATCTGCTGTTTTGTAAAAAGTAGTTTCGGGGTAATTTTGTGCCGTTTGCTTAATTACCTGCCTGTCAGCCGCGGTAAATGCCCTCAAAGAATGTTGAATTTTTAAACCCAACTGACCCAAAACACTTGCAGGAACATCCATCGGATTTTGCGTACAGAAATAAATGCCAATACCTTTGGAACGGATTAATTTGATAACGGTATTTATCTGGTCGAGCAATGCCTTGCTTGCTTCTTCAAAAACCAAATGCGCTTCATCAATGAAAATAATCAGTTTCGGCTTGTCCACATCTCCCACCTCCGGACAAATTGAATATAATTCTGCGAGCATCTGCAACATACAAGTGGAAAATAATTTTGGTTTATCCTGGATATCCGTTACTCGCAAAACAGAAATGATTCCGCGTCCCTGGTCGTC
>JAHEZB010000233.1:3398-5045 GCA_023251285.1 Chitinophagaceae bacterium
GAAGTCGTCGAAATATTTCCATAAGAAGCCTGCAACTCTGCCTTTCCTTCATTTCCTACATATTGCAAAACTTTGATAAAATCTTTTAAATCGAGAAGCGGAAGTTTGTTATCATCGCAATATTTAAAAATCATTGCTACTACCCCACCCTGTGTATCATTTAATCCTAGGATCTTACTCATCAGAATTGGACCAAATTCTGACACTGTAGCCCGCAATCTCACTCCTTTCTGATTGCTTAATGTAAGCAACTCAACAGGAAAGGTAGATGGCTTATAATCCATTTTTAATTTTTGATACCTTGAAGTGATTTTATCATTTACAGTTCCTGCTTCTGCAATTCCACTCAGATCGCCTTTGATATCCATGAGCAGACAAGGAACACTCGCATCGCTCAATCCCTCAGCGATCATCTGAAAAGATTTGGTTTTTCCTCCGCCTGTAGCACCGGCTACAAGCCCATGACGATTCATTGTAGACAGCGGAAGAAATATTTCTGCTTCCGGAATTACTTCGCCATCGAGCATGGCCGCGCCAATTTTTATTGTTTCACCTTTAAATGTATAGCCATTTTTTATGGTCTGGATAAATGTTTCTTTATTGTCCATTGAATATTTTTTTGAAAGTTACAAACTGAAATTGAAAATGATAAGATTGTCTTAACTTTTAGCAGTATACATTTACATATGTTAATTTATGGCATTAAATATGTAAAAGATATTTTATAAAAAGTAAATACCTTTATTCAGAATTAAACAAAAAAGTATGGAAAATAACAAACCTAAAATTTTAATTTGTGAAGACGATCCAAATCTCGGAATGGTGCTGAAAAATTTTCTTGAACTCAATGATTACGATGTAGTACTGGAAAGAGATGGAAGACTTGGCCTTGCTGCGTTTCAGCGTGAGAAATTTGATTTGTGTTTGCTCGATGTGATGATGCCAAATATGGATGGCTTTACGGTTGCAGAAGAGATCAGAAATGTAGATCCGGATATGCCGTTATTCTTTCTGTCTGCAAAAACAATGAAAGATGACATTATAAAAGGTTACAAACTCGGCGCTGATGATTATATCACGAAGCCGTTTGACAGTGATGTGTTGCTTCATAAAATAAAAGCGATCTTAAAACGCAATGAAGAATTACATCGTGAGGAAGCGAACGCAGAATATGATCTCGGCAAATATCATTTTAATCCAAGATTGCGCCAGTTAGGCATTGGCAAGGATATTCAAACTTTATCGCCTAAAGAAAATGAATTATTAAAAATGCTCGCCGAATATAAAAATGATTTGTTGCCAAGAGAAACAGCATTGAAAAAAATCTGGGGAAGCGATACTTATTTTAATGGCAGAAGCATGGATGTTTATATTGCCAAACTTAGAAAATATTTAAAAGGCGATCCAAATATTGAAATTGTCAATATTCATGGAAATGGCTTCAGGCTTGTAGTTCAGGAATAATTTAGGTTGTTTTGCTTTTTATTTTTTTGAAAACTGCATTGGTTTATAATGCGGTTTTTTTATTCAATAATGCACTTCTATTGTATTCTATATCCAGTAAAGGAATAAATAACCGGATTTACTATTTTTCTTTCGTAAAAAAAAGTTCTTTCTGATTTTCTATGGACCATAAGGTCTCATGTA
>JAHEZB010000234.1:0-1147 GCA_023251285.1 Chitinophagaceae bacterium
ATTCTTTTTCTCCAGGGCCTTTCTGCAAAGCCGCCGGCTTTATCAATATAAAAGCCAAGACGCGTGTGTTCTTTATCGAAATACATTTTCAATTGATTTTGGACAGCGCCTTTTACACTTACGACCGGATTTGTTTCCGGAATATAAATGATGTCACCGGTCTGAAGCACCATATCATATTTTGAATCCGGCTCAGCCATTGCTTTTTGCAAATCAATACTGATCGGTTCTGATGGTATGGAAATGACGCTGTCAACTATTTGTCCGTTTGCATCTTTTATATATTTTGTATGATTTCCAGTTTTTGAAGAATTAAAGGATGTGGTGTCGTGCATCCTGTAAAGAATTGCAGCGGTAGCATCCGCATTGCCGCTGAGCCCGCCGCTTCTCCTGAGAAAAGAAGACAGACGTTCTTTTTCATTTAATTTTGGATAGGTACCCGGATACAAAACCTGGCCTTCAATTTTTACATTTTCCTGCAAATGAAAAGTTGGATTTTTCCTCACAAAAACCTGGTCGTATGGTTTGAGCGATACCTTTTCTGTGATGGAATCCATATCCAGGTTTTGATGTATTGAATAAGTTTTGATAACGGTTTTTGTAGGTCTTATTCCTCTTTGCGAAGAGTCGATATCAACAATACTCGAAACCACGATACTTCCATATTCAGCTGATGGTTTTAGACCATTTGCAAAATATAACAGGTCTTTCAATGTCATTCCGCCATACTTGCGATATTGCCCCGGCTTGCGCACTTCTCCTTCGATGGAAATTAACTGTGCATCGGCAAATTGATTTTTATTAAAAACTTCAATCACATCATTTGCTTCTATCGGGATGTTGTATTTGCTCTGCAGGTTTTTATTTAAATCTGAAAGACTGACATCAATCTTATCTGACTTTAGATTGCTGGAATCTCCCGCACCTTTATACACGTAAGCGCGCTCCAGAAATGAATTCGGTGTCACACCGCCGGCGCGATTGATAAGGTCAAATAAACGGTCGCCTTTTCTTACTTCATACACATTCGGATAGGCAACTTCTCCTTTTACAATTACTTTATTACTTAATCCTGAATTTATCGGATTTACTACAATTATATCACCATCAAAAAGCGGCTCGTCTGTTGTTTTCCCGTCAGCTAAAA
>JAHEZB010000234.1:1157-5036 GCA_023251285.1 Chitinophagaceae bacterium
TTACTGTCTTAATTGTTTGTTTTTCATTCACATTCCTGATGATCATTCCACCTGAAGCATAAGCCTCCGATGTGAAACCACCCGTAAATTTCATCAGGGACAAAAGCCCTTCACCATGCTTTAACTGGTAATACATTGGTCTTTTAAACTCTCCACTTGCAAGTACCTTTTTATCATAAAATGGCACAATGACAAAATCGTTATTTTCAAGGTAAAGATGTTTGCCAAAATCGCCGGTGCTTAAATATTTATATACGTCAATTGAATCGATAATTCTCCCGTTTCTCGAGATAAGAATATTACGCATATTGCCATATTGGGTAACTCCGCCGGCCATTGCTACAATATTCAAAGCGTTGGTAAATGCTGAAACTACAACCGGCCCCGGGTTTCCTACGTTCCCTGATACCTGCACAACTATTGATCGTGGCTGACCAAGTGTTATAGAAACGTGTGTAGAATTGGGAATTACTTTTTTAAACCGATTGTAAATAATTGATTTTGCATTCGCAAAAGTCAATCCCTGGACGGTTATTTTCCCCAAGCCCTGCGGAAAAATCGTACCATCCCGTCCTACGATATAATCCTGTTCAAAATCAGCACCGCCCCAAAGTGAAACAACAATGTGATCGCCCACTCCAATCGGGTAATCCTCAGGGGGAGTAGAAAGTTGGGAAAGCTGGAGTATCTGGCTACTTTGAAAAATGTTACTTCCATAAACAGATTGACGGTCATACAAACTACTTTTAATATTATCTTTCTGTGTGCTGTCTTTTATGATAATATTTTTGTTTGAAAAATCTACATCTGAAGTTTTATGTATGTCTTCACCCGGCTTTTTATTTTGCTGGTTAAAATCCTTTAAAAGATTCATCAGATCAGAAGGAGATGCATTTTTTAAACTATTTGGATCAATCTGAAGATCTTCCTGATCGTTGAGGATTTGCGCAGAAACGCAATTGTTAATTAGGAGCAAAAACATCGTAAAAAATAATACCGCTATTTTTTTACACTTTTTGCATGTGTAAATATTATCCATTTTAGGGGGTAAGGTTGTGATTCCTTATAAGAACGACGAAATATACTTTTTATTTTACTTGCGATAAGGCAATGGCGTACTGAACTGCGCCGCTTTGCAACCAACTTTCGAGTGGCGGTGTTTCAGTTGCCAAATAATGGTATTTCATTATCGTCAACTAATTTTTGGAATGTACTTTTTCTTTTTTTTCTGAAGTAAACTTGAAAGTATTTACTAAATTTATTAGTATTTTTACACTAAGTTTATTAACAAAAATAACCCAATGAAAACAGCTACAAATTTTAATCCTTCAGAATTTAAGTATAATGAGTATTTAATTGTTTTGACTCCGAACGAACATACTTCTGAGCAGATCAATTTTGTAAAAAAGGAATTTTCTGAGAAATTTAAAACAGTCTCAGTTTTTTACAAGCCTCAAATTTTCATGGTAAAATTCATTCAATTTGAAATGATAGAAGAAAGGCTGTTAAGTCATTTAAAAAATATCAGTGTTTGTTATAAAAGCTTCTTCATCAAATTAATGGATTATGGAAGTTTTCCAAGCCACACGATATTTGTAAATATCGAATCACAGCTGCAGGTTCGAAATTTAGTAACACAATTTAAGTCTGTACAACAATTATTAAATCTGGATAAAGAAAATAAGGCTCATTTTCTTGATCATTTTTATATAAGCATAGCTACAAAATTGTTACCATGGCAATATGAAAAGGCCTGGAAAGAGTATAGCAAAACGCACTTCGCGGGCGGTATAATGGTTGATGAATTTACAATACTTAAAAGAGAAGTAGAACGTGTTGCAGATCATTTTCAGACCAAAGGAAGTTACAGGTTTTTGAAGTGCTTCCAATTTATGAATTCGCCTGTTATTACTGCACAAGGTGAATTATTCATCTAGTTTTCATTCAATTCTCATTCAATCAAAAGACATTCAAATGAACCATAATCAATTAAAACAGGACCATTTTAAAGTGCTGCCACAGAAAAAAGAAGAAGAACAACAATATTTACCGGGTCGCGGAGCACAATTTAATACGAAAAATAGGTTTTTAAAGAATCAACCAGCAAAGGAAGAAATAGAATCAATTGATGATTGGGAAGAGGCGAATACGGGCACACAATACCTGGAACAGGAAACGAAAACTATTGTAAATAAAGTGGATAGTCCGGATCTTGGAATGATGTACAGCATGAATCCTTATGCAGGTTGTGAGCACGGATGTATCTATTGCTATGCACGAAACGTGCATGAATACTGGGGCTACAGTGCCGGTTTGGATTTTGAAAGAAAGATAATCGTTAAAATTAATGCAGCCAAAATGCTGCGAAAACAACTGATGCATCCAAAATGGGACCCGCATCCGATAATGCTAAGCGGCAATACCGATTGTTATCAACCAGCCGAGCAAAAATACCGGTTGACAAGAAGTTTACTTGAAGTTTGTAATGAATTTAATCAACCGGTTGGAATTCTTACCAAAAATTCGTGGATCATAAAAGACAAAGACATTTTGCAGGAGATGTCAAAGAAAAAATTGGTTTCTGCAATGGTTTCTGTTACCTCTTTTAATGAAGATCTGCGAAGAGTAATGGAACCAAGAACAGCAACGGCAAAACAACGTTTAAAAGTTGTCGAAGAATTGAGCGCAGCAGGTGTGCATATGGGAGTAATGATGGGGCCAATGATACCTGGATTAAACGAACATGAAATGCAGCGAATCATGAAAGAGGCAAGTGAAGCAGGCGCAAAATTCACCGCTTATACATTTATTCGTTTGAATGGTGCGATTAAATTCCTTTTTCATGATTGGCTGTATAAAAATTTTCCTGATCGTGCTGATAAAGTGTGGCACCTGATTGAACAAAGCCATGATGGAAAAGTAAATGATACGCGTTGGGGAGTACGCATGCGCGGCGAAGGAAGTATTGCTGAATTAGTAAATCAACAATACAAAAAATACGGAAAATTATATGGAATGAATGCCGAGAGATGGAATTTGAATACAGATGATTTCAGGAGGCCGGGTGAACAGGGGAAATTGTTCTAAGAATAAAACAGTAAAGAAGGAAATATGGCAAAATCGTATTTTAAAAGAAATAAAAAGTTGATTTATTTGCTGAAAGAATATTGAAAGATAAGAAAGGGAGGATTAAAAAAAAATCATTCAAATGCTTTAATCGCTAATTTTAGTCTCTTAAAAAAAATTATTTAAACATTTAAACTTTTTTAAAATGAAAAAGATTATTATTCCGAAAGGGATTCTTTTAGCTTTTGTCGGAATGTTGATGACTTCATTAATATTTGCGCAAGCGGATAAATCCAAAAGGCCAAGCCCGCCTGAAACAGCAAAGGGAAAAGTAATGGGAGCGAATATTACGATTAATTACAGCAGCCCTGCTGTTAAAGGAAGAAAGATCTGGGGTGAACTGGTGCCTTACGATAAAGTATGGAGAGCCGGTGCCAATGAAGCGACTATATTTGAGACAGACAAAGACATTAAAGTAGAAGGCAAAAAATTGCCTGCAGGAAAATATAGTTTATACGCAATTCCCGGCGAAAAGGAATGGGTGTTTATATTTAATTCCAAAACAGGGCAATGGGGAATAAAAATGGATGGCAGCACCACTGAAGATCCTGCCAATGATGTATTGCGGGTAACTGTAAAACCTCAAAAATCTGCTACTTTTAATGAAAGAATGAAATATGTGATTGATAAAAATGGATTTGCCCTTGAATGGGAAAATTTGAAGGTGCCGGTTTCGATAAAATAATTTGTCTTAATTCAGCAAATGGTTGGTATTATAACAATACCAGCCATTTTTTATAGTAACACTTCACC
>JAHEZB010000235.1 GCA_023251285.1 Chitinophagaceae bacterium
GAACACCCTACCCTACCTCGGTGCAGGTGAGTTTTACCTGGAATATGGAAATATCGATTACTCCATTACCGCTCCATCGAACCTCATCATAGTTGGTTCCGGAGAATTACAAAATCCTGCGGAAGTGCTCACTTCTACTGTAAGGGATCGTCTGAAGCAGGCGCACAACAGTGATAAAACGGTTACTATTATCAGTGCAAACGAATTGAACAGTCCGGCTTACCATCCTGCAAAAGCAAACCTCACCTGGCATTTTGTATGCAACCAGACACGTGATGTGGCCTGGGCAGCTTCGAAAGCTTTTATCTGGGATGCGGCAAGGATCAATTTGCCGAGTGGTAAAAAAGCTTTGGCGCAATCGGTTTACCCGGTTGAAAGCGCTACAGACAGCGGCTGGAAAAGATCAACAGAATTTGTAAAAGGGGCAATAGAATTGTATTCCAAAGAATGGTATGAATTTACATATCCATCCGCAACGAACGTGGCAGGAATAGTAGGCGGCATGGAATATCCGGGCATCGTATTCTGCTCATCAAAAAGCACCGGCGAAGGCCTCTGGGGCGTTACCAACCATGAGTTTGGGCATAACTGGTTTCCCATGATCGTAGGCTCTAACGAGCGTAAATATCCCTGGATGGACGAAGGATTCAATACATTTATCAATGGTGTGGATACGAAGGTCTTTAACCATGGAGAGTTTTATGAGAAAAACGACCTTCAGCAAACGGCTCCGTTTATGTTTAAAGAGGATGCAGATCCGATCATGACCATTCCTGATGTGACGCAGCAAAACTTTCTCGGTATTGCAGCTTATGAAAAACCGGCTGCAGGCCTGGATATTTTACGCAAACATATCCTTGGAGTAGAACGGTTTGATTCCGCGTTCAGGATCTATATAGACAGGTGGGCTTTTAAACATCCAACCCCGTGGGATTTTTTCAGAACCATGGAAAATGTCGGCGGCGAAGATCTGAGTTATTTCTGGCGTGGCTGGTTCATGACCAATTCAAAACTCGACCAGGGAGTAACGGATGTGAAGTATGAAGACAATGACCCAACAAAAGGAGCATTCATCACACTGGTGAATAATGAGCAAATGGTGTTGCCTGTGCCATTGGTGATCCAACAGGAAAACGGCAAAACGGATTCTCTTACGCTTCCGGTAGAGATCTGGCAGCGCGGAGGAAGCTGGACTTTCCATTATCCTTCTACCTCGCGGATCAAAAAGGTAACTATTGATCCGGATCATGATTACCCTGATATCAATCCTGCAAACAATACTTTTAAAGTAGCTCCTTTAAAACCGGTTCCACAAGGCCTTTCAGCAGCAGATGTGATCAGTAATTATCTGAAAGCCATCGGCGGATCAGATAAAATAAAAGCGATCAAAGATTATTCTTACACGGCCAAAGGAAACGTGCAGGGACAGGAAATCGAATATGTAAACAAATACAAAGTGCCAGGCCAGATGCTTTTGATGATCAGTCTGCCGGCTTCGAAACAGGTTTTACAAAAAGTGTTGGTGAATGGAAACAATATTACCTTGTCGGCAATGGGCCAGGAACATGCCCTTGACAGTGCCACAAAAGACCGGTTGAAGGACGATGCCATGCCTTTTCCAGAAACTCAATTTGTAAAACCATCCTACCAATTAACTTTAAACCCGATGATGGCTGATGTGGATGGAAAAGATGCTTATGTTGTAAATATCAAAGGGCCGTCAGGTGAAGAAATGAATGAATATTTTGACGCCAAAACCGGTTTGAAACTGAAGAAAGAAATAACCACACAAGCGGGCACTTCCGGAGTCACTTATGCTGATTACAAAGAAGTAAACGGGATCATGGTTCCTTATTCCGAGACCCTTTCGCAGGGGATTGATATCCTTTTAAAAGCTACTGACGTAAAAATAAACAGTGGTTTGAAGGACGATGAGTTTAAATAAAAATAGTTATTGACGAATAGGAAAAGGAGCGGCCAATCAGTCGCTCTTTTTTTCGATCATCCATTCAGTTTCATCTCCAGCTTTTGCGAGCAGATCCATAAAACCATTTCATCATTGACACACTTAAAAATTTTTTGGCTTTGTAATGAGGTAATGAATAATGATTATTAAATTTATTCGTTTTTATGAGAATATAACAATATTGATGTTCTTTTGCAATGAAAAGAACGGAATTCATTCGCTCTTATTTATCTTTTTATGAACATAAATGATTTGCTTTTATGATAAAAAAAATATTGTTGGTATTGTTGATTATTCTGCTGATAATACAATTTATAAGGCCGAAAAAGAATATTCATCCCGGCCCGGAGCCTGCAGATATTTCTACCCTGTATCCTGTTCCTGCCAATGTAGATTCGATCCTTTCTGTGGCCTGCAAGGATTGCCATAGTAATAACACGCGCTATCCCTGGTATAATAATATTCAACCGGTAGCCTGGTTTTTGGCGAATCATGTTACTGATGGAAAAAGATCTTTTAATCTAAACGAATTTGCAACCTACCCGCTGGCCAGGCAGTACGATAAAATAGAGGAAATAAAAAAGCAAATTGATAAAGGTGACATGCCTCTTTCGTCTTACACGCTTATCCATAAAGATGCCGTACTTACCGATGCTCAAAAAAAGGCTGTTATTGGCTGGAGCGAGAACATACGTCAGCAAATGGAAGCGAAATATCCAAAAGACTCTTTGGTTAGACGAAGACCGCCTGCACCACCTGTGGCCGAGCGTTAACAGCTATTTATAGCAAGAGTTACCAGCGAATCACAGATAATAAAAACCAGGTCAGTATTTGCATAGCATTCAGAATAAAAGGTTACTCTTTTGCAATGGTTTAAAGGTATTACGTAAACAGCAGATGTGTGTTGGTACTCATGGATGGTTTACCGTAAATTTATTGTGTGAAATGAATAAATTTCAGAAATACGTTCACATGATTCAGCAGGATTTTCCCGCCTTTCGTGTTTCATCGATAAAAAAAGTTGGCGAAGGAGATAACAGCAAAGCGTTCCTGGTAAATGAAAATTACATTTTCAGATTTCCGAAAAGGAAAGATGTAAAACAACAGGTAAGAAGAGAAATATCCGTTCTACCAAAAATAAGATCAGCATTAGATCTCCAAATTCCTGACTTTGAATTTATTTCTCCTGAACTGCATTATGTTGGTTATAAAAAAATCGCGGGAGTAGTTTTAACTAACAAAATATTTCAATGTTTAAAAAAGAACGAGCAGCATTTTCTTGAAAAAACTATTGCAGAATTCCTGTATCAGCTTCATTCTTTTTCTGTGGAAGCATTACAAAATTGCGGACTGGAAACGATGAATCTTTTTGACGAATATGCTGAGAATTTTGAAAATGCTAAAAAATTAATTTTTTCAGAGATTTCTAAAAATAAAAGAGAAATAATCAGCCGGTTATTCACTGAATATTTAAGTGATGAAAATAACTTCACCTACGCTCCCACCCTTGTTCACAACGACTTCAGTAAAGATCATATCTTATACGATTCGGTAAACAAAGAAATAGCCGGAATTATTGATTTTGGTGATATTGCCTTTGGCGATCCGGATTATGATTTTCTGTATTTGTTCGATGAATTTGGAGAAGACTTTTTAGAGAAAATATTAGAATATTATCAATCCGGCAACAGAAAACAGCTCGTAAAAAAATTATATTTTTTCTCTCTTGCAAATAAAATCCAAATTGTTCTTACAAGCCTGAAAATCAATGACGAGGATGACAAGAAAAAGGCGTACGAAGATTTGGATGAATGGTTTAGAAAATTTAAGTCTTATTGAAAATTTTATGAATGATGCGGCTTTACGAAATGTAAAAGGAAGGAACAAAAAACCACTCTTTTGAGCGGGCTAAACTAGGCTCCGTGAATAGAAAAACCTTTAATTTATTTTGAATAAATTTGAACGTGGCATTTGCATTCTGCGTATCGCGTGCTTCTATACAGTTTGTTTCAATTCTGTTATTCGTAAAAGAGAATTCAGTATCTTTTGTTCGTTTACTACTATTCGATTCTATATTATCAATTTTTGTAGTCACTTTTAAAACTCAAACACATGGGGTTGACTAATTTAATTCAAGCCGATTCATTCGCGCTACTCTGTTGATATAGTAACAGTAAGATTACTTACACTTACCAGGCTTTTTAGTTTCAGCACGACCTATAAAAGCGCTATCCTTATAGGTCTGCTTTCCCATTCTATTCTTTAATAATAATTTGGCTTAAGTGCTGCTCATTTATTATAATGTAGATGATATATATTCCTTTTAGCCACGCAGAAGTATTAATTTCTACTTTTGATAAGGTCGTTCTGTTACTTAATATTTTTTTACCGTCTGGATTATAAATAACAAAGTACTTCTCAACGTACAAATAGGATTGGTTGTTAAAAGTAATCTCTAGTTTGTCTATTATTGGGTTTGGGAATACTGTATAGTTAATAGCATTTTTTAAACTTACTTTCCGTATAGGACTGTAATTCGAATGAGCATCTTTATCTATTTCCTGCAGCCTATAAAATAAAGTTGAGTCTATTAAATTCTTTGTATAAACATCTA
Organism: Chitinophagaceae bacterium; assembly: GCA_023251285.1. GTDB lineage: Bacteria > Bacteroidota > Bacteroidia > Chitinophagales > Chitinophagaceae > Ginsengibacter. Next base: position 4,581 of record JAHEZB010000235.1, read on the forward strand.
TATATTCATAATTATTAGAAGCTTTATTTGCAGCAGCAATAAAAGCAATATTTTTAAAATCCAATCCATTTGGGCTTCGCTGGACGTTAAATCCATGTACATTTTGTTCATTAGCGGTTTGCCAATTTAGTCTAGTATCATTTCCTGAAAGAATAGCAGTAAAACTTAAAAAAGAAAGCGGCAATGCCGATACTGCAATTTGTGATCTCAAGAAACCTGACTGTATTGTGTTTGTTGCACCTGTAAAAGTAGCGATAGACATTTCTCCGATGCTAAAATCCAACTGAATCTGGTCATTTTGTAAACTTAATCCGGCGGTATTTAATACCGATGGCAACACCTGCACCTGACCAAAGCAGCAGAAAAAGAATAGTATGCCTTGTACACTTAATATTATCCGTTTCATTTATTGCCAATTTTGTAGATGAAAAGATTGTTTCCTAATACATTA
>JAHEZB010000004.1:0-10959 GCA_023251285.1 Chitinophagaceae bacterium
CTCTTTCAAAAACCATAGCCCATCCCTCTATTTTACCAGGATCACTTTTTAGGAAATAGTAATTTAATTTTGGTAACGTGCTTAAATAAAGGTCCAGATCATTTATGGTTTTAAAACTCAAATTTTCCGGATATTCCTTGTTCCAGAGATTGAAAACAATTTCTTTCTGTTCAACAGTTAATTCCGCAGTTTTAAAAACATACATCTTTTACTTACTTTATCGTAGTTATCAATGCCTGCACCCGACGCCATGTCAGGGGTTTGTTGTTTTGCCAGGAGTGAACAGTTTCCATTTTCCCTCTGAGATTACTTCAATGGTCCCGTCGACCACTTTGATCGCAGTCTGATCGTCAATCGCGTACACCGGAACCGGCAGCTTTGCTGCCCACTTTTCTGCGTTAACTACGGAAGCATCAGTGTGATCCTTATGTTCAAAATGTGGAATTATCGCAAAGTCAACCAATCCTGCTCCATGAGCCATAGCGAAAGTTTCGTTTATTTCTCCTCCTGGTGTTTGGAAAACTATATTTTCTACCTTTAGCGCATGATTGCTTCCGCTGGCAGGAGTGGAATAACACTCTCCGAAGGTAGAGCTCACCGCCATGCTTCCGGCGCTCACGCCCACATAGACCATTTTTTGCAGCAGCGATGGCAACAGTTCTGCCAGCCCTGACTCTTGCAGCCAGTAGCTTAAATACAGGGGATCGCCGCCCCAAACCAGGAGTGCATCTGTATTATCGATTGCCTGTATCCACACTTCCTTTTTGATACTGGGAAGCGCAGTGAGTTCCAGCAGGCCCAAAGATTTCCAGTCCAGATTACAGAATGGCGATTTGGTTTTTCCGCTGATTGGCTGCCATGCATAACGGGCACCGAAGGGGAAAGGGTATATCGCTGTCGGGATGAAGAGGGCGTTGCATTCGGCGATTGGTTTGCCCAGGAGGTCAGTTAACGCGTTGTAAATGCTGGTATTGCTGATTCCGCTGCTGGTAAGAAGAAGCTTCATATTCAATGTCTTTTTATAATAACTGCTAAGATGCGCGCTTGTTGCTATTAACGCATTTATTACTCAATTGAAAAAGTATTCTCGAAGATAGGTACAAATGCCGCCAGGGCCAAAAGGAAGGTTTTGACGGTGCTTCCCTCATAGTTCATCTGCCAAGTTTTATGAAACAGGTCTTAATTAATTTGGATTTTTAAATAACCCTTTTCATCGATAGGATGATGTTTCATGTGCCAGGAACCAGGGGATTCAGTCTGTTCAAGCTGAATCACAATTGACTCAACTTCTCAATCAGCAACGGTTGGAATGTGTTTCATTCTATCAGAAGTGACACCTTTTCGAAAAGGTCTCACTTCTTCAACCAAACACGTGTTAATTAATGTGGATTTTTAAATAAACTGTCTCATGTGCCACGAATCAGGGCATTCAGTCTGTTCAAGCTGAATCAGAATTGACTCTACTTCTCAGCCAGCAACCGTTGAAATGTGTTTCATCTTGCCTTGCCGGAATTCCCGGTACAGCCTCTGAATGTCTTCCGCACTGTCGGCAATGAATGGGCCATGAGACACGATGCGATCGCCGGTAGGTTTTCCGGCGTAAAGAATAAAGCGGGTTCCGTTTTCACCTCCGGTTAATTGCAGATCGCTTTGCACAGCATCTTCTAATAAATCCAACCAACCTGCCTGGCCTTCATTCAATTGTTTTTGTTCATCGCCCACTTTTACATTACCAGCCAGCACATAAAGGAAGGTATTAAAGTTCGCCGGAATCTGTAGAACAGTGCTAACGCCAGAGTTAATGGTAATATCAGCTACAATAAGTGGCGTATAATTTTGGATAGGCGAGTTGAGACCCGCCAGGGAACCGCTGTACAATTTAATGGAAATGTCATTTTCGGATAACGCGGGCGCATGCTCAAAAGATAGTTCCTGGAGGCGCGGAACTGTGGCTCTGTCTTTCTTGGGGAGATTTAACCATAGCTGTAGCAACCTCATTTTGGCTTTCTGCCGGATGGTTTCGGTATGGATAATACCGCTGCCGGCAGTCATCATTTGAAAATCGCCGCCTTTCATTTTATGCGGCTTATCGCCCATTTCACCTTCCAGCAAAAGAGAAATGGTTTCAAAACCAGCATGTGGATGCGGCCCGCCAACTGGCTCATCGTTTTTTTTATCCAGCATATCATCCATCAGCAAAATAAAAGGATCGCTGTCGGAGAAACTACCGCTAATTACAGGCCTTGCAATGTGGCCGGGTCCTAAAAAACCCGGCTGCCCCTGTGGGGTACGTATTTTTATGAGTTTCCTTTTGATTGACATGATGCTTTTTTTATTTAAAAAAACTGATCTGTTTACCCGGTTAGGTTGCGAACCTTCAATAAGTTCCTTCAACTTAATAGCGCGTCAGGTCTATGGCTGCCAACCTTCCACCCAAATTTGTTGACGATCAGGCAAGTACCTCTACCTCTTGTTTTACCAATTCGATTTCACTATTGATCTTTATTTCGTCGCCTAACATCACCCCTCCCGTTTCCAGGGCCTTATTAAAGCTTACGCCCCAATCCGAACGGTTAATTTTACCCGTAACTACAAAACCGGATCTTTCTCCACCCCATGGATCTTTGGTTGTTCCGTTAAACTCAACGTTTAGTTTTACCGGTTTCGTTACTCCTTTGAGGGTCAATTCACCATGTAAAGCAAAGATATCACTGTCCGTTTTTTCAACTTTTGTTGATCTGAATTTCAGTTCAGGGTATTTTTCTACTTCAAAGAAATCAGAGGTACGCAAATGGGCATCCCGTTGCTCATTGTTGGTGGATATCGAATCCATTTCGGCGACCAGGCTAATTTTTGCGGTGCTAAAATCGTCTTCTTCGGTTTCTACTTCTGCATGAAAGTTTTTCAAGGCGCCCGATACATTGGTAATCATCAGGTGTTTAATCTTAAATTGCAATTCACTGTGCATAGGGTCGAGTAACCATTTTGTCTTTGCCATAATTTTATTTTTTATTAGTTTAAATTGATAAAGCAAAATTATGTACCTTCACTCACAAAAAGTAAGTACTATACAAAAGGTAAGTAGTTACCTTTGGGTTACCTTAAATTGATTTCTGTGGCAGTATCAAAAACTAAAATGGAACATCCTTCACCAACTCAGTGTAAAGCAACGCTGAATGCCATCGCCGATGCACTTTATGTGATAGGTGGAAAATGGAAATTACGCATCATTGTCGCTTTAAGGGAGGGCAACAAAAGATTCAACGAACTTCAGCGGGTCATAGATGGTATTTCCGCAAAGGTTCTTTCTGCAGAATTAAAAGACCTGGAGCTGAACGGATTTGTAAGCCGCAATGTATTCACCGGTACGCCCGTGATCGTTGAATATGAATTGTCTGCCTATGCGGAAACATTAAACGGTGTGTTGCAGTCATTGAGTGAATGGGGAACGATGCACAAAGAAAATGTAAAAAAGAGCATGAAAAACAACGAGCCGGTGGAAGCGTAGAACAGTAAATGAGTTCACTGGATTTCGTGTGCCTACGCGTGTTTCGTGGGCTGTGACTACCCGTTACTTATACTATCGTTTGCATCAAGCTTATTTTTAGCAATTAAAAAGCAGTAAACAAACAAATTTTAAGATTTTTATTTTTCTCAATCTAAAATTTGTTCGTGGTGAAGCTCTCGACAACTTGCGAAAATGTGATTTCTTCCTTGGCGGTGTTATCAGCCGGGCATTCTCTCCTTGGTTTACATTTATTAAGTATTTCTCCGCTGTGCGCAGATTTTCAAACCGGTGCATGAGCGTTACTTAGTCGAACTATAAAAATGCAAAAATTAAAAGTTCAATTCCACAATATCATTAAGTAACCAACAGTGAGTATAAAAAAAGTGAGGTAAGAATTTTGGCGGTTTTACTATGCAGGTTGCATCTTCGGCATAGCAGGAACCAACCCATGTTTTAGCATAATTGACTTTAATTTTTCTATGTCCGGAGGGCCACCTGCATTGATCACTTCAGCCATTTCTTTAAAAAAGATAGGACCTAGCAAAGCCGGTGTAATAACTGCAAGAGACTTAGCTTCCTCTTGTCCCAAATTATTGAAACCATGAACAACGCCACGGGGAATAAAGCAGGTTTCACCCGGATAAATATCAATTGGTTTACCGTCCACAGTAAAAGTCATGGTTCCCGTCAACCCATAAATAGTTTCATCATAATGTTCGTGATAATGCGGTATCGGTACTTTTGCTGCTGCCGGCACCGAAAATTCAAACATAGCTGTGGAACCATTTGTATCCGCGGCTTCGAGTAGAAAGTCAATGGTGACTTCGCCAATTCTAATTTTTTCTTTTTTCATGATAATGATTTTTTTTATTCCTCAAAAATATCCCGGCGAAACAGTAAAGTCCTTGATTTGAAATAAGTAATTATTTTCCGGTAATCTTTTTTCTGATGCGGCTCAACGTTTCAGGAGTCATGCCTAAATAAGAGGCTATCTGATAGAGCGGTATCCGTTGTAACAAAAGCGGCTCCTCTTTCATAAAGCGCAGGTATTTTTCTTCGGGTGTTTCAACAGTTGCTTCGGCAAGTCTTTTCTTCAACATATAATTCGTATCCTGTTGTGCTCTTATGAATGCCATTGTAAAAGATGGGAATTGCGTAATGGAATATATCCAATTCTTTTGATTAATAATCCAAAGTTTACTGTGTTCAAGCTCCTGCACAAACAGTTCCGTTGGCTTGTTATCGAGAAAGCTTACCAGTTCACTAACCCAGCCATTTTCTACTTTAAAATAAATAGTACGCTCCTCACCATTATTATTAATATGATACTGCCGCAAACAACCTTGCTCTACAAAATAAACATACCTGACTATTTCTCCCGAACGGAAAAGATGTTCGTTCTTTTTTACCTCCAACGGCTCATATAATTGAATGAGCTTTGCATAATCTCTATCAGAGACTTTATATACCTCTTTGAGTTGGCTAAACAGCGGAGAACTTTCCATATCTTATTGCAATAATCTTTCGCTCCAATTAAGCTTCAGATGCCAGCCGAAGTTAAATACGAAAAGCGGATATTCATTCCTTTACTGAATCTCTTTGCAGCAATGTTCTATGCGCGTAGCTCTGTTGCTAAGTTTGCAGCTGCACTTTATTCCCTGGTATCTTACCTGCACAAATGCCGAACTATATGCCGGCAGCACAAAAAAGTGAGATGAATTTTCAATTCAATAATTTTATGATGCACTCAAGGAATTTCGCGTCTGCTGAAATGATCTTTCCAGATGTCTTACACTAATACATGACGGGGAAGCGATATCATCAATATTTACCAAACCTCCCTTTTGAATTAATTCCTGTAATGCTTTATCAATCGGTAGCCTTTCTTTACGACGATTTGCTTTTGTGAGCAGGTAATTTTGAACTATTGAAAGCATCTCTTGAAATGAGATATTTGCTGAAGTTGTTCGGTAACGTATTTCACTTCGCCATCAAAAAAGGAGGCAGTCTCGTGTCCTTCATCTGCATCAAAACAAAGATTTCATTCTTTCAAGCTTTTTAAATAGGCAATGCTCTTTGGTACCTGTTCATTTGGCTGGTTGCTTTCATCTTCAATAAAATAATGTTTAATTCCTACTTTTTTGGCTTCTCTTAATATGGCAGGAATATCAATTTCGCCCGTTCCCAATGCTACATCATTTTCCTGGGAAGTGCCGCCGCTCAGGTCCTTCTTAGTTCCTTTTCTCAAATCTTTTAAATGCATCAGTTTCCACCGGTTTCCATATTTTTTGAGCAAGGCAACAGGATCGCCACCGCCAAAGTGTATCCACAGGATATCCATTTCAAAAGAAACATCATCCGGGTTGGTATTTTTAATAAGATAATCAAGCAAAGTTCCATCCTGATAGGGCTGAAATTCATAACCATGCGCGTGATAACAAAAAGTGATTCCGCTGTCCTTTAAAATCTTACCGGCTTTATTAAAAACTTCCACTGCCTGTTTTGCATTCTCTAAAGTAAAGCCAGAATTGACGTGAGGTATCCAGGCACACATCACATATTTTGCGCCCAGGCCTTTTGCCCTATTCGCTACTGCTTCAGGAGATTTCGCCAGCTCATTATAATCAGCACCCGTAGAGATGATCTTAATGCCTCTTTCTTTGCAAAGTTGTTTAAATTCTTTTGCCGGCATTCCGTAGGCTCCGCCTTCATATTCGGTAAAACCAAGTTGCTGAATCGTGTCGAGTGTCTTAACAATATCAACAGGAAAACTTTTTCGGAAAGTATACGATTCAATGCCAAGAGGAGCGGTATATAATTTTTGTGCAAATGCATTTGTTGCAACAAACAATACCGGCAATAATAAAAATGTGAGGTATTTTTTCATTTGAAGAAATTGCTGTTTTTAAAAAGAAAAGTATTTTAAATGTTATGAACCTAAGGAAAATAAATTAAAATTACTTTATAAAGATAATTGTAAGAGGCAATATTTCTTACCAGTAAAAGAAGAAATATCCTGATTTTATTCAAAAGATTGCAAGGCGCAATCTGTTCTTTTTTATTGACGCTGAAGATGCAATGCCAGGAGGAGTAAACTAAGCCGCAAAGATAAAATTAAACGCAGAAGGCACAGGGTTGGAAAGTGGAGAAGTAACAATTACTGCAGAATGATTTTTATCTTTTCTGTTAGCATAAACTGCTGATTGAAAGCCCGCATCATATTTGAACGGCTAACGTTAAACAACCTGTAAATCACTACATATTGACTTTTTCTATCATTTCTAAATCTATTTTCGCGCCTCAACCGCCATCAATATGATGAAACACCTTTCTTTTTATCTGGTAATCGGCGCTTCGCTTTTATGCGGAAAGGCCTTTGCTCAGGAAACGGGATCCATATTCGGCAATGTGCGGCAAAAATATACACAAACGCCAGTTGAAGGGGCCTCCATCACTATTGAAGGAAGCAGAGATGGCGCCATCACCGACAGCATTGGAAATTATAAAATTGAAACGTCTATTGGCGTAAAAAATGTCACCATTACTTATTCGGGATATGCCCCACAAACCAAATACAATATCGTAGTGAGCTCCGGCAACGCCCAAATTGTAAATTTTGAACTCGAGCCGGAAGCTACCAGTTTGAAGGGAATAGTGATCAACGTGGATAAGAATAAGTCGGCGCGGGCAGCAGATATGGTCACGCCTATGAGCACCCAAAAGCTTACCTCTGAAGAGATCAAAAGCAACCCCGGCGGCAATTTTGATGTTTCCAAAGTGATACAGGTATTACCGGGAGTTTCCGGTGGTGCCCAGGCCAACCGCAATGACATCATTGTACGTGGCGGCGCTCCCAACGAAAATGTATATTACCTTGATGGCATAGAAATTCCTGTGCTGAATCATTTTCAAACGCAAGGTGCTTCCGGCGGTGCTACCGGCATTTTGAATGTCTCTTTTATTGATGAGGTACAACTTACTTCCTCTGCGTTTGATGCCCGGTACGACAACGCCCTTTCTTCCACTTTCGTGATCAAGCAAAGACAAGGCAACCCTGAAAAGCTGAGCGGTAATATCCGCCTTGGCGCCTCAGAAGTGGCCGCTACTTTAGAAGGGCCGCTGGATCATAAGACCACTTTTCTTGCATCGGCCCGCAGGTCGTACCTGCAGTACCTTTTCCAGGCACTCGATCTTCCCATCAGGCCACAGTACTGGGATTTCCAGTTTAAAGTGAGCAGGGATATAAATAAAAAAACCACGCTTACGCTCATTGGCATTGGCGCCATCGATAAGTTCAGGCTGGCGGTACCCCGTAAATCCAGTGCAGAAAATGAATACATTTTAAGATCCAACCCGGCCATTGACCAATGGACCTATACCATTGGCGCTTCTTTAAAAAGACTGATCCACAATGGCTATATCAATGTTGCCTTAAGCCGTGATGTGTTCAACAACGGTGCAAACCAGTTCGAGGATAACAATACCCGGGCAGTCCAAACACTAGCACTTAACTCCGATGAGATAGAAAATAAACTGAGGATCGATGTAAATAAATACAACAATGGATGGAGGTTTTCTTACGGAGTAATGGCACAATATGAGAAATACAACAGCAAATTGTTTAACCGGCTTACCAATGACGTTAAAGATAGTAATGGTACCGTGATCTCCCCAGCCGTAACCATTGATCTCAACAGCGCCATCTCCTTCTTTAAATATGGAGCCTTTGCGCAATTGTCAAAGCGCTTTGTGGACAATAAGTTATTGCTAAGCGGTGGTGTGCGCACCGACATGAATTCATTCACCAACAACGGCAGCGATCCGTTAAAAACCCTTTCACCGCGGCTGTCCTTTTCCTATAAATTATTCCCTGCCTGGGACGTTACGGGAACCATCGGCTCATATTATAAAATACCCACCTATACCAATTTAGGTTTCCGGAATAACAATGGAGTGCTTGTAAATAAAAACATGGCTTTATATACAAAGCAATCACTTTGCACTGGGTTTTCAGTTCATTCCTAAAAATGACTTCAGGCTTACGCTCGAAGGGTTTTATAAAGAATATTCGCACTACCCCACCTCGGTACGCACGGGCATTTCCCTTGCCAACCAGGGAGCCGATTTTACGGCGGTCGGCAATGAGGCGGTACGATCAAATGGCAAAGGCACTACTTATGGACTTGAATTTTTTATGCAACAAAAAATGATCAAAAATACTTTCTATGCGGTAAGTGCAACGCTCTACAGCAGTGAATTTGCCGGTGCTGACGGAAAGTTGCTGCCTTCTTCATGGGATTATGGTTATTTGGTATCTGCGACGCTTGGCCAGAAATTTAAAAGGAACTGGGAGCTTGGAGTAAAGTACCGCCTTGCCGGAGGGGCGCCCTATACACCCTTTGACCTTACTGCCTCACGCGCGAATTATGTCACAACGGGTGTCGGCACCCTCGATTATACGGAAATCAATTCGTTGCGGCTAAAGCCGTTTCAGCAGGTGGACCTCAGGGTAGATAAAAAATACAATTATAAAAATACCAGCCTGAGCCTGTATATCGACTTGCAGAACGTGTTTGTATTCAAAACCGAAGGCTCTCCGCGATACACCTTCAAGCGCAATGCGGATAATTCCGGCTTTGAAACCACGGACGGCAACGCGCTAAAAACGGATGGCAGCAATGCGATACCTGTTATTTTGCCGAACGACAATACCTCGCTGTTGCCTACGATTGGGTTTATATTTGAATTTTAGAGAATCATCGTAGGGTCGGCTTGGGACTTTCTCTTGTGGTACGTTTCACACAATGTGATCAGCACTACTTTAATTGTATTTAATAAAACCACTGCGAAGACCGGCTCAGGAGAAAGTTGAAGTTTGCATGGCGAATAATCCGCCAACAGTTGAAAATTTATTAGTGATTTTATTTACCATAAAAATCAGCGATGTTCAAAAAATTTTTTACTTTAAAGAATCTTTCTGGTTTTTTACCATTTTAATACTTAGCTGTATTCAAATCTTTATCAACCAGTAGCCGATCAGTGATTTTCAAATCAAATTTCAGGTTCTTCCTGGCCTTGAACTTCAGGATAAACAGATCAAAAGTTCCTTCAAGCGGCTCTTTGTTGCCGATATTCACAAACGTAGGATACAACACTTTTTCACCATTCGTGTGAAGCCGGTCATTAGTCAGGTTATCCATCTGCTTCATATTGAGTGGCTTTACACCTAAAAATTCATAATCGGACGAATTATATGGCAACGCAAAACTGAGTGCATTTACCGAGGACAAACTATATCCTTTTACAACAACATCAATAGTTTCTCCTTTGCTATAGTTTTGCTTCGCCGTACTCAGGGTGATCTTTCCTGCCACTTTCTTTATTTCCTTATCATCTGCGCCGCCATCCAACTGTGTAGCCACAACCGAAATATCGTAAGCATCAATGAGTCCATTTTTGTTTATATCTCCTTTGCTGATGTATCCCTCAAAATCAGCATCTCCTTTTCTCAAACCGGTATAATTGATATAAGAAGTAAGATCATTGTTATCAATGATGTGGTCGTTGTTAATATCACCGGGAAGATAGCTTGCAGTGCCCGGTACTTTGAATACATACAACTCCCTGCCGGAACCGAATCCGCCTGCGCTTTCAGAAACAGACAACTTGATATACTGCGCACTGGGATGATTTTTAAAATCAAAAGTTTTTGTGTCTCCATTTTTTACCCACTCAAACGTACCAGCATCGGTCCAGTCTTGCTTATCGTTACTATAATAAACATGCCCTTTCAGCCAAACCCCGTTTCTGCCATTCTCCCGCGGCAGGTATTCCAATCGGTCGAGTTGATTGATCGTTTTCAGATTCATAACTATATCAAAGGGAACAGAATTAACACCCCATTTGGTATGCCACATCGTGCTTTTGTCAAAGTCAAACAGCTTGTCAATTCCCGATTCATCATCCTCGCTTTTGGCTGTTGTTTCTGCTACAATACCATGAATCGCAAGATCTAATGGATTGGCCTTCGTTTCTCCCTGGAATGCATTCCAATCAGAAATATGCTCTTTATTTACCGCCCGTATTTTAAAAGAATACCTGGTTTTTGGCTTCAAGTCTTCAAATAACAAATGTGTATCCTTAATGGTAGAATAAAGCATTCCATTAAATTCAATTTCATAGTAGTCTGCGTTCGCTACTTTTTCCCATGTGGGTTTCAAGGTAAAGGCGGTTGCATTCTCTTCTTTTACCTTTGCAGAAACCGGCGCCGTTAAGAGCCCCTTTGAAACCAGGCTTTCATCAGGAGGTGCAAAAACAAAATTAGAAATGTTCAATATTTCTTCGTTTACTGTAATATCGGCAGGGGCCAGTTTTACCCGTAACACAGGGTTCTTGATAATTACTTTTTTCTCAAATTCACTTCCCTTTGTTGCAAATTGATTAATATCCGG
>JAHEZB010000004.1:10969-21534 GCA_023251285.1 Chitinophagaceae bacterium
CTTTTTTCAAAAATTCATTCATCGAATGTACTTCTCCAAGTTTTACTTTTTTGCTTCCAACTTCAGCCGATATTTTTGTCGGTTTAGCCGTTACATTTATCCTAAATTCTGTTGCCTTCTTTTTTACAAATCCATCAAAATTTCCTTTAGCTGGATGAATAGTAATCTGAACGCGGCTCTTTTGGGCATTTGATTCAATCAATGTAGTAACATATTTCCCTGAACGGTATTCTTCTGTTGTTCCATCATCGTTGTACTGCGTAAAAGAAGTATTTCCAAAAGGATAAAATTCATAGATGCGAAGTGCTTTATTTATTTCTGATACATGGTTGTTGGGATTCGCCAGAGGTATGATCGCTCCGCTTTTTACAAAAACCGGAAGTTTCCAGAGAGGCGCTGCAAAATTATTCAGGATGCGGTTCCCTTCATATTTATCCCCGGTGAAATAATCAATCCACGAACCTGCTGGCAAATAAATTCCATTGCGGATGTCATTGCCTTCTTTGTCTGAATTCGTTTGTTGATAGATCGGCGCCACAAGGAAATCCGGTCCATACAAAAACTGATATTGGGTTGACTTGCCTTCGGTATAAGCATTGGGATAATTTAAAAACATTGCCCTGATCATCGGCAATCCGTTTACAGCTTCCCTTGCAATACTATAAGTATAGGGTATCAACTCAGATTTAAGTTTCAAATACGATCGGTTAATAGATGTTGCCGGCTCGCCTAAAGCAAACGGATATTTTTCATTCGCTCCCCATCCATCCATATTCAATTGCATAGGAGTAAATGTTCTCCACTGAAAATCCCTGGTATTAACAACAGGGTTTTTGCCTCCGAAAATGCCATCCATATCAGAAGCGATATTAGGAAGCCCCGATAATCCTGCACCAATATAAGTAGGAATGTGAAAACGAATATATTCCCAAACGCCGCCGGTTTGGTCGCCTGTCCACACGGCTGCATATCTCTGAGTGCCGGCCCATCCGTCGAGAGAGATAATAAAGGGCCTGCTGTCATTTCCGTAATGAGTCATAACATTAGCTACATCCGCAATACCATTTAATCCGAAAGAATATCCCGCTCCCACCCATGCAACATCTGTCTTTAATACTCGCACACCGGCATCTTTTACCTCTTTTACAATGTCTCTTTGAAGTAGCGCGCTTACCCCTGGCTTTGGATGAAGGTTAGACTGAGTCCATAAGCCAATCTGCACGCCATTTTTACGCGCATAATCTCCCAGGCTTTTCAGGTTTTGAATATTGCTGTCGAGTGTTGATGTTTGTCCGTATCCAGCGCCATAGCCATCATTAGGCAATAACCATCCCAAAGGCATATCGTGGCTCTTATACCGGTCTATCACCGCCCGTGCAGAGAATTGGTAATTGTTTTTTTCTCCATTCAGCGATTCTTTGATTCCTCCGTTATCTTTTTGACTTTCTTTATACCGTTTGCCATCTTCAAACAAAATTCCGGTCGTGTCTTGTTTCCAGTAATCCCTGTTATACGCATTCAGATGCCCCTCATAAAAACCAAATTTAGGTATCAGTACCGGATTGCCGGTCAATTGATAGTAATCGTTCAAAAGGCCGGTTGCTCCTGAATCAATCATATAAAACACGTCAAGGTAATTGGTTTCATGAGATAGTGTTACAATGCCTTTCTCTTTTGAACCGAAATCGTAATTTCCTTTTTTAAAGGTATAGAACATGACACCGTATCCATTGGTACTCCAATAAAAAGGCGTAGGTGAAGCCACGCCGCCATCTGTCCAGCTGTTTTGATTTTCAATAGCGATCGCTGTTCCCTTATGTGAAAATCGTCCGTTCTGTACGCCTCCGCCATAAAAATATTCATCCGGATTTTCCTTCAAAGTAATCACTACTTTTTTTGAGTCAAATTCAACAGGCGCTACTTCTTCAACAACGACAGCCTTCGTTTTCAGGTTCATCACCTTCATCAGCGAAGTTTTTTTGTCAAACTGAACAGAAACGTTTGCAGTAGTGATGGTAATAAATCCATTTTCATCCGCCAATTTCAATATTGAAACAGGCCGCCTTGGGGTATCAACCAGCATTTTCGCTTCCGGTTTAGATTCCGGATCCCTCATCGTTCCGCCAGAATTATCCTGGAAAACCCTGAAAATATTATCTCCATAGAAATCAATGAGCATGTGGTGATGATCAGCAAGTGATAGCTCTATCGTAGTTGCGTTTATTTTTTTGGCGCTAATAATTGGTTCATTCTGCTGAATTCCCGGCGCTGTCTTCAAAGTGATTTTTTCTGCCTTCAGAGAACAAAACGGAAGTAATAGTGACAGAATAGCTGCAAAAGCAAGCAGTTTTTTTTGATTTAAATGGGTGAGAGGAAATTTCATAAATAATTTATTAAGTAAGATTTTGCCCATTATCAATTATTGTTTTACTGTTCACCTGAAATAATTACTATTGAACGAGACTACAAAGTTTTCGAAAAGTTTCAAGGTCTTTTGCTTTAATTTTCAGGTAATGAAGCAAAATCGATTTTTGGAGCAAGACCATTAGGCTTACGTTCAATAACAGATCCGGGAGAAAGATTATTTAGCTTCTTAAATCCACCCGTGTACATATAAAATTTGTTCTCTTCCACTCCGGCGCCATAATCATATCGCTGATGCTTTTGTGGACTTGCAGTTGTGGTAAGATGACATTTGGTTAATTCAATCCATGTTCCGGAAGCTGTGCAAACCCACTGATTTCCATATTCTGCTTTAAAAAAATCATCGCCGTTTGAACCGAAATTTTCAACAAACGAATACAAACCCGAAAATAATTTTCCAATCGTTTTGGTTTTGTCCCATATAGACATCAAGTTCCATTTACCATTTTCAGGAGCAAAATAATAACAGGAATAAATGGTATGATCTCCTTTTGGCTTTGCACCAATTAAAATCTTGTAAGTTACGCCCGCTTTCCAGGGAAACACGAGATGGCTATGTCCGCCGGAACCTTCGTTGCCAAATTCACCGGTAAAAACATCGTTGCCTTTTTTTATTAAAGTAATCACATAATCAGCGGGGATTTCCTTAGGATCGTTGGTGCTATAATTACTCCAGACCGAAAAAATAAATCTTCTTTCTGTTGCGGAATTTAGTTGAATGCCGGAATAGCCGCCGCTGAATCCATTGGTCATATAGTAGGCATTAACGGCGTCTACTCCTTTTGGAATGGTAACTTCATTGTAAAACCATGCGATGGTGCTATCTTTTGGATAATCGTACCAAAGGTGGGTAGAAGGTGCGCCGCGATATTGGCTCAGATTGTATTTTAAATCTTTGGCAGCGGGACCGGAAACCAGGACCGATTGAATATCCGGAAAATCGCTTCCTGTGTTGCTGATTCCATTTATCTGAATAAAATGATAACGGGCATCCCGAATTGGAAAAGTACCAATCGGAACAATTGTATAATCAGCACTTCTATCAACAGAAATTTCATAAGATTTACCTGTACTGTCCAGTTGTACTTGCAATTTGCTGGTTCCGCCAGGCGATTTTATTTTTAAAGCTACCTGGATCGTTCCTGTCTGTTGCGGGAAAAAAAATGTGCGGGTAAATACTGTTGCATCTTTCCAATTTACCAATCCCTCTTTTGAAATATTATTTGAGCGCCAGTTGTCCGATTTCGGATATACGTAACCGTTACTGGCAAGAGTCACTTCGGAAGTGTTTTTTATTTCGACATTATTTTGTGCTTTTACGGACGAAAAAGCAACAAGGAAAAAAGAGAAAGTTACAAGCGAATGTTTCATGATCATTTTATTGCAATGATTGAATAATTTACTGAAAAATCAATAAATGTTTGACTATTGTCCAGTAAACAAACCTTTAAAATAAATTGTCGTTTACTCAGCGGTGTGTTGCATCCAAAATTTTAATATTTAATTCATAAGAACCGGGAACATAAATGCGCAAAGGAATCCTGACGGCATAGTCAAATTTATCGTTTGTATAAACTCCCAGGTAATGCGGGTCTGACGATCCCTTATAAAAATTTCCGGCGGAATTGCTTGACCAAGCTTTCGTACTATCAATTTGAACATATTTTGTAGGAATCCGGTAATACATGTTGTATCCGTTGCCCAAAGAGTTGATAGGGAATGGTACCAATGGGTACTTCAAATTCATGGATGTATCAGTTGGATTAAATGTATCCGGAGCATAATCCTGGAGATTTTGCAAAAACGGAGGATTTGGGTTTAAACCAGAGTTTGGTCTTTTTGCAATTTCACCTGCTTTTGGATTAAAGGGAACACCGTTTTTATCAGTAACTTTTACAATAAAGATATTTGGCGTGTCTGCAAACCTGGTGACTGAGTAGACGACAAACGGATTATTATTTCCGTTGAACATAACCCCGTTATTTGCGCCTCCCAAAGCTCCTGCACCACCAGCGGTTCCGGCATTCAGTAAAGAAAGACTAAAAGCACCCGGATCAGGTGAAATTCCTACTGATTGGCCATCCACAATGTTTATGTGCATTATTTTCTTAAGCTGAACCGTTCCTGCATCGTTTGTAACCTGGAGATCCATTGTATATGATCCAAGTGGAAGATTCAAAGTGCCTTCATTGGCGGTGATCGTTCCGTTAAATTCATTTACAACGATGGGAGGCATATCAGTAACCGTTCTTTTTGCCATAATAGCCGCATAGGTAACATCGTTTTTTGCGTCATAAGCCGCGGTCCATGTGCCGACAGGATATTTATTTGAAAAAATATCATCAACTATTTTTCCGGTTGAGTCATAAATATGCGTCCATTTAATGTGCATGGGAATGCTGGAGCCATCATTTATGAGTGAATAAGAAGAACTGGTTCTGCCGCGCGTAACGGTGAAAGTACTTACTGCGTACTGCTGATACGGACTGATAAAGCCTTTTTCAATTTTAGTACATCCTGAGAACAATTCTGCGAATACGATGCATATTAAACAAACGAACGTTCCGATTTTTTTATTTTTCATTTCAAATAAATTTATTGTTTACTGTTTAGTATCATAAAAGAACAGTTTATTGGAATTATCCAATAAATTCAGTATTCCGTTTTTGGTGACAATTCCGGATGTTTTTACAAGATTCCGCACTCCCACATTATCCGGTACCTTGTTTGCAGGATTCGACTTGGAGATGTCATAATGACCCCAGAGTTGGGTAAAATAAACGATTTGAGGCGCCTGGGAAACCAAATCCGTATAACCTAAATTGCCGTCTGTCGTTTGTTCGAACGATACAATTACAGAATCACCGGTAAGACTTGTTGGATAGATTTTACCTACATTGTTCAGTGCTGAATAAGTTAGAGAAGCATTGACCTGGTACATTAGTAATGAATCTCTTGTGCCATTAATATTGTTCCGGAGATAATATTTTAAAGAATCAAGAGCAAATTTCGCATTCTGATCATAATGTTGTTGGACAAAAACTGTTCGTGCTTCCAGATACTGAAGTATAGAATTATCATTTGGTGCAAAAAAGGTGGTTCCTCCTGCATTGATCTTGTCTTTGAGTCCGGCAGCATCAATTACCTGTACAAGCGTATCATACATGGGATTGCCATTCAATACATCATAAGTAGTTGAATCTTTATACTTGTTTATATTTTCCGGTGAGCCGCCGGTGACGTAATCCTTTTTACAGGAGGTCAATAAAAAAGCCATCATAATTATAGCGGCAACACTTATTGAAATTATTCTTTTCATAATGAGATTTGTGATTTGTTATTTTCAAATTATTTGTGTGTGGCCCAATAAGGATTTTGCGTCAGCAGGTTATCCTGTGGAAACAGCGTTCCCATATCCAATGGCCAGTAATATCCTTTTTGATCAGGCGTTATCCGGTTTCCCTGGTATCCGACATATTCCAGCCAGCCCTGGGTTGGTTCTGTCCGGATCAAATCATAAAACCATTGCCCTTCACCAATCAACTCGCGGCCTCTTTCCATTACAATTTCATCCACCATATCATATTGAGTTGTGGGATTTTCATATGAAGTGATGCCTGCACGTTCTTCCGTTTTTTGCAATTCATTCCTTGCTCCTTCCAGGTCGCCTGAATATGCAAGAGCTTCTGCATCCAATAATATAATGTCAGAGAGACGGAACAGAACGAGGTTGTTGTTTATATATGCTCCGGTTTTATTATCAGCGTTCTGATATTGAAAATCCGTGTACTTCAAGAGCATGTATCCTTTTGGCGAGCCTCCGGAAGCATTTACAAGCGTAAGTACTTGTTTGGCTCGCTGATCATTAGCCGTATCAAATAAGACATCCGCTATTCCACCTGCATTGGCGATCCATGCAGATGTTTTGCGTTTATCAACTATAGATCCTTTCAGAAACACGCCAAAGAATCCAAACTGCGCTTCTGCCCAGCTATTTTGATTTGCAAAATTTGGATCATTAGGATTGTACTGCATCGACAATTCAAATATGCTTTCATTAGAAGCTTGTCCTTTCCAAATATTCTTATACGTGCTCATCGGTTCTAAAGAATATCCGCCGTTATTGATTACTTCCTGGCAGGCAAGATGCGCATTTTTATAATCCTTTTTCCATTCATAAATATGCGCCATCAAAGCATAGACAGAACCTTTATTGGCAGTAGTTGCCTCTGAAGGATCACCACCACTGAAGTCCAGGTATCCGGCAGCTACTTTTAAATTCTCAATACAACTATCCAACACAATGCCTTCCGGAGTGCGTGCAATTGGTGGAATTTTTCCATAATCCACATCATCAAAAGTCTTATCCACATATACCGGGTCACCCCAGATCCTGGTGATATAGAAATAGGTATAAGCCTTCATAAACAAAGCCTGTCCCACAAACGCGTTTTTATCTGTTTCGCCGTTTTTGAAGAGTGAGTTGGACATCTTAGGCACATTCTCCAGTATCAGGTTTGCCTGGGCAATGATTTTGTAAAAACGTGACCAGTTTTGCAATGAACCTTCCAGGTAAGGAACATAAGAAAAGTTATAAGGGCCGCCACTGTAAGGATTGTTTACCCCAACCGGAGATAAATTCCATTGGACGGCATAAAGTACCTGGAATACGCCAGCTGTCAGATCTCCGTTAATAAAATACGAATTATCCTGGCGGAGAGCTCCTCTTAACTGGCCGTACATTGCATTACAAGCTTGCTGCACTGATGTTTGCGAAGTCCAGAATTCAGATCCATAAGTGGAAGTGATCGGTGCCTGATCGATATATTTTTTGCAGGAAGTAATCAGGATAATAAACACAAGCAGAGCGGGAATTAATTTTTTCAAAAAAGCATGTTGCTTATTCATATTAGTAATTTTAAAAGTTTAAAATTGAACGTCTACTCCAAGGGTAACCTTTGTTGGCATTGGATAAGTTCCGCCTGTATATATACCCAGCTGATCAACCAATTCCGGGTTAGGCATAGTTCCCTTTTTCAAAGTGAGTACGTTATCAACAGTGGCATAGATTCTTGCTCCCTTTAATTTCATTCTTTCGATCCAGGCTTTTTCAAGTTCATAAGCGAGCATGATATTTTTTATCTTAAAATAACTACCGTCTTCGTTAAACATGCTGGAGATCGGGATAAACTGATAATAGCTTGCGCCAAAAGGATTGATAGAAGGGAAACCTGCTTTGTAGTTTGGATCCGCCTTGGCCCCTTGCGGTGTCCAGTAATTTAAACCGCTCATATCCGGAAGACGACCGTTGGCAAAAGTGTAAATACTGCTGGAATAACCGCCAACGATGCTGCTGATCTGCTGTTGGAAAAATGTATTTACTACTGTTCTTTTCCACGTAAATATGCTGGTAACGCTCATGGAAAAATTCTTGTAAGTGAAATAATTGGTCCATCCACCCGTATACTTAGGATTTGGGTCACCCATTGGAACGCGGTCTCCAAACTGTGATCCGTTGTCTTCATCTGTCCACACATCGCCGATGTTATTTACATCAACAAAAATGGGATCGCCTGGGACAACCGTATGATTTCCTTTAAAATACGTTAAGGATTTACCGGTCAGCGGATCGAAGGGTATTTGGGAAGCATTGTTATATACTCCGGCATATTTTAGCTGAAACATTTCATAAACAGGTTGACCGACAGAATAGATCCTGTCTGTACCATACCAATCTGTAATTACAAATGTCCGGTTGTTATTGGGTAGTCTGGCAAGCAGATTCTTATTGTGAGATAAGGTAAACTGCATATCCCATTTTAATTTACCAATAGAAATCAACCTGTTCGTAGATAGAGTTAAATCTACGCCCCTGTTGCTCACCCATAAATCATTGGCGTTAAAATTCACGCTATTAAACCCGGTAAAAAAAGGAAGTTTAAAATCGTAAAAACCTCCTTTTGAAAGCTTGTCGTAAAGATCAACGGTTAAATTGATCTTGTTGTTAAATAAACGAGCATCCACTCCAACATCTTTTTGGTACAGCCTTGACCATGTGAGATTATTTTTGGTAAGGCCATTGTTATAGTCCGGCTGAATGGCTATTCCTCCATTGTAAGTGCCGGAAACCGTGTATTGATTCCATGGAGCATAAAAGTCAGGCGACTGATCACCGGTAATGCCGTAACTTCCGCGAAGCTTCAGAAAAGAAATCACATTTTTTGTCTTAGACATGAAATTTTCATCTGAAATAATCCAGCCTGCACCAACAGCCGGGAAATATCCCCATTTTGAATTGGCACCAAAGCGGGAAGATGCGTCCCCTCTGTATGAGGCGTACATTATGTACTTACCATCGAAATCATACTGCAACTGGCCGAGAAAAGACAGCATCGCATCGGAAGCATAATTACTCGACCCACTCAGGTTGGCCTGCGGAATTCCTTGCACAACCTGTATGTTGTTAGACGGCACATAATAACCGCCGACATTGTTGGAATTCGACACATCTGAAGAAAATTGCTGCGAACCTGTAAAAGTGATATTGTGAACGTGTTGGCTTGCTGTATTGAAGTGTTTAAAAAAATTGATATTATTACTAAAAAAATAAGTTGAGTAACTTCCTTTGTCCGATTCTGCATAAGAAGGACGGGCATATGCTGCTACAGCATCATTAGAAGGTTGGAAATAATCGCGTGCGGATGAGCTTATGTTGGCCGAACCCTGGAAGGAATATCGCAAGTCAGGTAAGATATTATAGTTGATGGTTGCCGACATGGAATACTGATCATTAATATTCCGGTTTCTCATCTTATCGTATAGGCCGGTAAAGTTCGCGGAATCAAAACCGGTTAACAGAAAGAAAGAAGAAGGCTGAGAGGAGCCACTTACCGGTGTATTGTCATCGCTGTTATTATACTTCATTCCACGCTGACGATCGGACTTCGATAAACCAATGATAAACTGGCTGGTCAATTTAGGACTGATCTTAAAATCAAAATTTCCTCTGAAACTGTACCGTTGAAATCCAAACGATTTAATAATGCCATCTTCATTGTAATAATTCATACTCACCCGGTAATTAACGTTTTTGGTTGCGGCAGAAACGGTTGCATCCACGTTTTTCACAGATCCGTTTCTATAAAACAGACCTTGCCAGTCAGTAGAATTATTAAAATAAGGATTGTATTTATCTGTCAAGATTTGAGGAAGATTATTTAACTGCGCCGGAGTTGCATAAGTATTAATGATGTTCATCTTTTGCTGACGCTCGGCAGCGCCGGTTGATGTTTGCAATAATTGAGGTTGTAACACAACACCTCCGTAAACATTTACCCTGAATTCAGGAGTAGCAGATGTGCCCCGCTTTGTGGTAATGTAGATGACACCATTCGCGCCTCTGGAGCCCCAGGCAGCAGTAGCGGCGGCATCCTTCTGCACTTCTACGCTCGCAATATCGTTGGTGTTGATACCCGCCAAATAGTTGGTGCCGGTTGCATCGATTGCATTGTCAATATCGCTGGGGTTTACCGGAATGCCATCAATAACATACAACGGACCACTCATTGCTCGTGCCTGGCTTACATTTGGATCGTCGCCAATACCTGTACTCACCTTGCTGTTGCCTCTGATAACTACGGTTGGAGCAACTCCGGGCTCTCCGCTGGTTACCTGCACGTTCAGTCCCGCAACTTTTCCCTGCAATAACTGATCAACACTGGGAGCAGGCAGGTTTTCAATATCCTTTGACAAAACGGTTGAAATAGCTGATGTTGATGTTCTCCTCGACTGTGTTTGAACACCCACGATAACCACATCGCTTAATTGGTTTGTAGATTCAGTTAAATTAACCACAACATGGCTTTCATTTTCACCTACTGTTACCGTTTTCAGCTGGTATCCTACAAATGTAATTTGCAGAGTTACTTTTCCGGCCGGTACTGTTAGTTCAAACGTGCCACCTGCTTTTGACACAGTAGTTTTTTTCGCCGCTTTTAAAGCAATAGTTGCTCCTTCCAAAGGTCTATTGGCTTTTGCATCCTCAACTACTCCGGTGATTTTCCTTTGCGCAATCCCTGAAACAGAGAAAAGCAAAAGCGCCGAAATGAAGAAGCGGAATTGAAGTAATTTTGTTTTTTTCA
>JAHEZB010000236.1 GCA_023251285.1 Chitinophagaceae bacterium
GTAAAGCATCGTCTAAAAACGGCGCGCCATGCCACACACGATACGCTTCATTCACTTCCATGTGGTCCATCTGCACCGGAAACCAAACATCCATTGTCGGGTGCCAGGTATTATCATACACATTGGAAGCAATGGAAAAAGTATTTGTTTTCTGGTCGCCATATTGAATAAAATACAGGCCCGGTTCTTTTATAGAACTGAAATCAAACTTTGCATAATTGTATCGAAAATATCTTCCCCACACTTTTACATCACCTTTTAATTTCTCAACAAATTTTCCATCCTGTGTCACCTGGAAAAGTGATGCAGTTTTTAATGGAGTATCATTTTTATCAAGCTCAATCACAGCAACTTTTTCCTGCGAAGGATTGTAACCGACCTGTGAAAATCCAATATTCGGTTTACGTTTCCAGTTAGGAATTGCATTGGGTTCAACATACCACGTTAATACTTTTCCTGTTTTGTTGGCAGGCAATAAAGTGCGAACAATAAACCAACCGTTTTGAGCCAGATTGCGGCCATCAAAGAGCATCAAATTTTCGCCTGCTGTTTCTGAAACAATCTTTACCGTTCGTTCCGGGTCTTCGGGCGCTAACACGAATGTTTTGCCTGATGCGATTGGCGAAGGCACAAGAAATTCACCCCTTCCCCTGTCATCGAAAGTGGTATGACCAGCGAATTGAGGAATTTTTTTACTAATAGGTTCTATGCTCGTTTTGCTGCTCGGATACAAAGGGAAATTGCCCGGCTTTTCATCTGCCAGGTAAGTTCTTTCAAAATAAGCGGAGGGAAGAAATTCCAGGTTGAAACCAGCGTTGCCAACCAATTTCCCCGGCACAGGCTTATCTAGATAAACTGATATTTCAAGGCCTTTATCTTTTGCACTAACCACCACACGTGAATTAAAATCATACTCTTCATACCGCAATCCAACTTCTATACTATTGTTTTTTCTATCAACTTTCCTACTTATGGTTTTTGGAATAAGGTCCCATTGTTCGGGTGTATTTTGCAAGCGTACAGCGCCGCCGGTAGCGGTTCTTACACCATGATGTATCAGTTCAATCGCGGATGTTTTTTCATCGAAAAACATGCCGCTGTAATCATAATTGAAAACTAAAATGTTCACGCCGGTTTTGGCGAAATATCCGGAATCGTTTATTCGTAGTTGTTGCGCTGATGTTTGTAACGAGAAAAAAACTGTCAATGAAAATAATGTCGTTAGTAAAAACTGAGTCTTTAATTTGGATTTTAATTGCATAGCATTTGAATTTTATGTGAGGTGATTCTTTATAAATATTTCTATTGAACCCTAAACCAATCAAAATCTACATAACCACCTTCTTGTTTTGTAGCATAATTGAATAGACAAAATTTATTTCCAGTAAATATTTTTAAACTAAACCGCATCATTAAATCTTCGCCAATTGGTTTAAAATTTTTATTGTCGGTGCTATACTCAAAACTTGCTTTGCCTGTAGCGTTTGATGCAATCGTTCTTAAATACACAGTTGATGCGTTGATGATTGCCGAATCAATCACTTTTCCATTGTTCACCATCAAAATAGATTTCTTGTTTTTTTGTTGCTTTACTGCAATGTATGCGTACGGGTCCTGGAAAACTGCGATGCCTGCAATGTCGCCATCTTTCATTTTGCTTACGTCCATTTTTGTTGTTGCGATAGTTGGAATGGTTTGGTCGCGCTTTGCAAAGGGCCGTTGAGTAAGTGTATTGCGCGCCATTCTAAAATCTGATGTTATAGTAGCAGTCATTAATCTTAAGTATCCGGGCCTTTTGGTAAGCGACCATTTTGATGCATCCGGATTATGATTCCATCCCCATTGCATGCCTAATTTTGTATCATCAAATTCGTCTGATTTTGGAAAATCTTTTATGGGATAAGTTCTACCAACGTTTGGCTTTTTATAGGTAGTTACTGCTTTGCCATTTACGCCAATCATTGGCCAGCCATCAACCCATGTTACTGGTTGCAAAGACGGAAACCTTCCAAACGGCCCACTATCAACAAACAACATCGTCCACCATTCACCCGTTTGAGTTTGAATTAACGCGCCCTGGTGAATACCATAATTAATTCCTTTTGTGGTATCATAAATAAGCAGTTTTTGTTCATAAGGGCCGTAAATATTTTTCGAACGCAAGGCGACTTGTATGCCATCTCTTCCACCATAAGTGCAATACAAATAATAATAGCCATTGATTTTATATACATGCGTTCCCTCAAGACCTTTACGAATATCGCCGGTGTAAACCAATGAATCAGGACCAACAGCAACAAGGCTGTCATTCACTTCAGTAATGGAAATTTTGCTATAGCCTTGCGCTACGTAAACTTTACCATCATCATCAAAAAATAATCCCGGGTCATAAAAGCCTTTGGGTAAATGGGTGATGTGCCACGCACCTTCTGCTTTATCTGCTGTCAACATAAAGCCGCCTTCATTCAACGTAATAAAGAGTAAATAAAATTTATTGTTATGATATTTTATGCTCGTTGCCCATTGGCCGTGCCCGTAACGATTGCAACTATCTAAATCATAACATTTGCTAAAATCAAAACGGGGAACGGCATTGCTGCAATATTCCCAGTTAACCAGGTCATGTGATTTTAAAATAGTAACGCCCGGAAATATAAACATGGTCGTATTGACCATGTAATACGTATCACCAACTCTTATTACATCAGGATCTGGGAAATCAGCTGAAATCAATGGATTCGTGTAGGTGCCATTGCCATTATCGCTGTGAACGTTTTGTGCGAAAACATTCAAAGACAAAAAAAATAAAATGAAAATGACTGCAATGCTTTGTTCCATGTTGAGTAATGCTTTTAAAAATCTTTTCTATTCACTTCCTGCATTTTTTATTCGTTTATTTTTCACCAAACGAACATAATAAACCGGCCCTGCTGAACTTCCATCCAGCGATACAAATTTTACACGTACATGGTCTTTATCTTTCAGCATTTCACCAGGTATTGGATACATTACTTCTTTGAATTGCGACACATTCCATCTGCCGGTATTATCTTCTGTTGCTAATTTTCTGTCATCAATATAAATTTCAAATTTGTGGCTGCCCCACTCAGCGCCCCAATAGCGAACGAGTAAACTCAAACCTGTTTGATTATTGGTTGCCATGTTGTAGCTGAAATAACCGCCATTAAAAGCTTCACGAAACATTTGATCCTGGTTATTGCCTGTTCTGGATTTATCGCTTTGCATCGCATGATCCACTTCAGGTTGCTGTTCACCCGGATTGACAAAATCAAGAGTGCGTTTATCCAAATCGAGTTTTTCTTTTTCAGATGTAGCAATCGAATCAATATATTTTTGATATCCGTGATTGCTCAACGCCATCCAATACATCATGTACCGTGCATCATATATTTGATAGAATGGTTGCAATTCAATTTTAATTGGATTGATAACTTTTACATTCTTTATGGTAAAGTGAAGGGGCTCATTTTTTATCGGAACCAAGTCTTTAGTGATTGATGAAATATTATCAGCAACGAAAATCGGCGCTTTGTCAACAGGTAATTTTTTACCGCTTGGAATATGCCCCCATCGGCTGTCATTTGCTATCGAACCTTTCAAATCTTCTGTTCCTGTTTTTGCGCCAAGCAAAATCGGGCCGTGCATGATGGCAATGTATTGCGGAACGTTTGGTAGATGTGAGATAGTGTTATGCATCGGCAAATTAATTTCTATAACATCTCCTTTTTTCCAGTTGCGATTGATGGCTACATATGAAGAAGGATGATTGGTAAATGAAACATCCTTGCCATTCACGGTGATTTTTAATGCCCCATCGTTCACCCACCACGGATAACGAATCATCAACTTGCATGACGAGTTTCCTTGCATAATGAGCAGCTTTGTTTTTTCTTCGAAAGGAAATTTTGTTTGCTGAGTGAGTTTGATTCCTTTTTCTTTCCAGTTCAATTCGGACGCGATAAACAGATTCACAAACAATGAATCGGCTGAATGCGTATAAATAAATTCATTGTATTTTCCATGATTTTCCATGCCCGTTCCTACGCAGCACCACATCGCTTCGTTTGGCGCAGAATACACTTTATAACTTCTTGGCCGAACCGGTGTAAAATAAACATAGCCGCCGGTTTCAGGATTTTGTGTGGAAAGGATATGATTGTAAATCGTCCGTTCATAATAATCTGCATATTTTGCTGACGGATTTTTTCTGAATAAATCTTCCGTAAGTTTCAGCATATTGTTGGAGTTGCAACTTTCCGGCCCTTCCACATCATTGATAAAATCAATACAAGATGCAGCACTTGGGAAAAATTCACGACGGCTATTTCCGCCGAAAGCCAGTGTCCGGTTTGTTGTAACCGTTTGCCAGAAGAATCTTCCTGCATCAGCAAATTTTTTATCGCCACTCAATTCACCAATTCTCGCAAATCCTATTGCCTTCGGCACTTGCGTGTTGGCATGTTTATTATCCAGGTTATCGATGCCTTGAGACATTGGATCTAATAACATGTGGTGCGAAAATCTTTCTGCGACAACTAAATATTTTTTATCACCTGTCATTGCATAGGCATCCACCAGCACTTCATTCATGCCGCCCTGCTCGGTATCAAGCATCGATTGCATTTGCGCGTCAGATAATTTGGAAGTAATGCTGATAGCCCAATCGCAAAAATGTAAAAACATGTTTTTTGCTTGTTTACTGCCGTCATATATCCATGCATCTCTTAAACCTGCATACATTTTATGAACATTATACCACGGAACCCAACCTGCATGAAAAGCTTTAAAATCGCCATTCTGCACGGACTTCCATACTGCGGCACTATTCGGAACACCACCCACATAACCGATACCCCAGCTTTTATTATTCTTTGCATTGGCATCCTGGCATTTTTG
This sequence comes from Chitinophagaceae bacterium, assembly GCA_023251285.1. Lineage (GTDB taxonomy): Bacteria > Bacteroidota > Bacteroidia > Chitinophagales > Chitinophagaceae > Ginsengibacter. The sequence goes on from JAHEZB010000236.1 coordinate 4,918, forward strand.
TAGTTCATTAATCATGTAGAGCATTCTTTTTTTGCATTCCGCATTGCCCGTGGCTGTATTAATGGCCATCGCCGTTAAATAATGTCCTCCAATGT
>JAHEZB010000237.1 GCA_023251285.1 Chitinophagaceae bacterium
CACATTAGGATATTCGCCAAAATGGCTGGCAAAAAGTGTTGCAAAAACGTGGCTACCGGTTTATTTATTGATCATCCTTGGCGCCTTGATTCTTACCGAAATACTACATCTTTTATTTCTGCAACTATCATTTGTAAGCCGTGCCAATCTGCCGTGGATGCTGCATTGGAGCGTTTGGCTTACCGCAATAGTTTTATTTGCACTTACGATCTTTATTAACCTTAGATTGGTAAAGAAAGAGCTGGAAAATATTATGTAGGAGTTCTTTTAGGAAAAATAAAAATAGCTCTATTTGTTGCTTTGCCGAATATCAGCAATAATCAATCTTCAACTCTTACTCCACTGCAAATTCCATTTTGATTGTAATAGAACCCGTTTTATTCAAACTGGACGTATTGAACGTGCCGCCATACGTATAATCTTCATCGGTATTTTTTCCTGTTATCTGAAAAACACCGAGTGTTGCTTTCTTTAATTTTCCTAAAGAACTTCCGGCATTTTTTGCAATGATCTCAGCTCTTTGTTTCCCATCGGCGCTGGCTTTTGCCAAAAGATCCATTTTGATTTCAGTGAGTTTCGTATAATAAAATAAAGGTGCCTGGGAGTTAAATTCGATTCCCTTTTGAATCAATTCCGTCGCTTCTCTTGAAAGCTGATTGATCTTATCTACATCTTTCGATTCGATTCTTACTGTCTGCGTAAGATTGAATCCTGTAAATTCTTGTCCAATTGAACGGCCATTTGCATCAGTTGAATAATTGTATTCTTTATTGATATTTACAGAAGAAAAAACAATTTCATTATCCGGAATGCCTTTTCCTGAAAGATAAGCCCTGATGCTATTTTCATCATTTTTTAAATCTGCATAAGCATTTTTTAAATCCATTGACTTCCTCGAATAAGAGCCTTTCCATACTATCAGATCACTCACAAAATCTTTTTCTGCTGAGCCGGTAACGCCGATACTTTGCTGCGATTTTGCACGCGATTTATAAGCATTAGCAATTAGGAATAACCCGATAATAAAAGCTAGTCCAATAATAGCAGCGGTAATATATCTCATAAATATTTTTTATGATTCTGGATAAAGATATGGGTTCTTTTATAAGGTTAATTCAGGTTTTACGTATTTTTATCACTTCAGTTTTTTTGTTTAAAAAGGAACCAAATTTTTCTGCTGCTTCTTTTATTATTTCTTTATCCTTATCATTTTTTTTGTCAAAGAGATCAGGTTCAATAACAATAGTATCCTTTTTTATTTCGCGTTTCCACAGTCCTTTCACCTGACCATTAATAACAATAGTTGGCCAAAAGATTCCATTATTTGAAAATGCTTTACTCCGGTGTTCGTGTAAAATTGCTGCACTCCTATCTTTATAACTGATTAAAAATTCGTCGAACGCGGGCAATAAAAAAGCAGATTCTTTAGTGTTTTTTTTGAGGGCGAAAGAATTGGGCAACCAATATTCCTGTTCATGTAGTTTTTCACAAATAAAATGAGCTTTTATCGATTCTAAGGCTTCTTTTGCATCAGAAAGGGATAACCCAGACCACCAGCAAAAATCCTGTAAGGTGGCAGGGAAGTGGCTTTGAAAGTATTTGGTGGCAAGTTTGTATAAGGCTTCTTCTTTTTTTATTGGTCTTGGCTTTTCTACTCGTTCATTCAGCAATGCATATGTTGTTTGATTGTCTTTCATTTTGCCGCTGCAAATAAGTCCTTCTAATTCTGCGTTCAAAAGAATGTGAGAGACGCGGTTATTGTCGGATTTAATTTTTGCCTTGTTTATTTCATTTACCAATTCCATTCGTGGTAAACTCTTATTTCCGGTAAGTATTTTCTCAATTATTTTATTTGCTTTTTTAAAAACGTTGCATGAAAGTTCCAACTGCTTATTTCTTCCTTTCATTGAAGATAATATTCTTGAAGCGGTTAAATCCAACATCCAATAAATATCCTGTGAAGAAATAAAATGCCATGTTGGCCTTAATACATGTGTACGGATTATTTCGGCTGAATCAATGGCGGCATCTATCGCTTGCTCGCTTGGATTTCTTAAACGAAGACCAATTGCCCATTTGGCCATATTAAAATCCTGGGCCTGCAGAGCACCCATCCAGTTTACAATTTCTTTGGCTGAATCGGAAATTGGATCAACAATGCGTTGGGATATGAGCCTCGAATTTGAAATATTTTCTTCAGTCATTTTCTTTTTCAGCAATTACGGCAAATAAATATAATTACAGTAAAATGTAAAATCATCTTATTTATCCTTTTACCGGAGTAAAACGAATTTTCATTTCCTACGATAATCGTTACTTCTTAATTTAAATTTATAACTTTCAATTTGAAATTGATTATTCCTTTACATCCAATGAATCAAAAATAATTTTTTTGGAAGGCAATATCTACATAAATTTACCGCATCCAATTTCTCTCCAAAAACTTCTGTTGCCTCTTGTTTCTTCTTTATCAAGTATTAAATATTAACGGTTAAACGTTAAAGAGTACTTCTGTATTTGTTGCTATTCCTGTCAAAACATTTAAAACCGGAGCTACCTGTTATGCTCCTAAAAATTGTTTTATGAAAAAAAAAGTACGTAGCCTGATTACATTTAAATTTTTGCTGCTTCTATTTATAATTTTTGAATTTCCTTCTGTTTCTTTCGGTCAAAATCTAAAAACAAGTGATTTTGTGTTATTTGGCAAGAATGTTCAATTTGCCACTTCGTCTTCGATATATAATGGGGCGGTCGGAGCAAATATTTCATTAAGCTCGTCTGGTAATTTAACAGTTACGGGAAGCATTTACAGTGCAGGCACTGTGTCGCTTGGCAATAATAATTTGATTGGTGGTAAAATTGCCTGCAAAAATGGGGATAATTCATCAGGGACTATTTTAAGCGTTGGTTCAGGAGTTTCTGTAGGAGGCAATATCGATGTGAACGGCAATATAACAATTGCCGGCGGTACCATAAGTGGAACAATAACCCATCCTGCCGGAACTATCTACAATGGGCCGGCGCCCAACGGTGGAATTGTTTCAGGTATTCCTTTTATTCCAGTCCTTCCACAAATGCCTGCGATCACTACCTTTCCTGGTGCCGGAACTGTCGATATCAATTCCACACAAACAATTACTCCTGGTGCTTATGGCGCTATCGCTTTGGGAAACAATAAAACAATTACATTATCAGGCACCGGAATTTATATTTTTAAATCGATTAAAAATTCCGGCAACAATAGTTTTGTTTTTGATTTTAAAAATGATGCTACCGGCAGTATAAAAGTTTATGTGTATGGTGATGTGGATTTAAACAAAGTAAATGCAAGCACCGTAAATGGAGGCGATGCATCGAGGATTTATACAGAAACTCATGGAGACGGTTCGAGCAATTCATCGGGAAAATTTTCCTGGAATATCAATAACGGATCTTCAGGCAACGGATCACTCTCAAAATGGCTGGGTACTGTATGGGCTCCTTTTGGTGGGATAAACATTGGTTCCGGTTCGGGTAAAAGTTTCTATACCGGAGCTTTATTTAGTGGAAGCAGCATTAATATTCAAAACAATGTTACTATTTATTACGCACCTTTTGCTGCGTCTGCGTCTGCGTCATGCACCACTCCTGTGGCAAAGGCAGGAAGCGATAGGATATTAAATTGTTCTACTTCCAGTGTTCAGTTGGATGGAAGCGCTTCTACAAGGGGCTTACAATATAATTGGACCTCGGTAAATAACGGGCATGTCGCCTCCGACGCGGCTACATTGACCCCAACTGTTGATGCAGTTGGGACTTATGTATTGACGGTAACGAATCCTAATGGCGGTTGTTCTGCAACAGATACGGCAGTTGTAACTTTTAGCAATTGCATATTACCTTATTACCCACCACCTGAGGGAGGCAAAATCAGAAATCTTATTGGTGCAGAATTGAATTCACTGGCAGAGAATTTTGGAAAAGTTACAGACTCGGGCCAAAATATTTTCATCCTCAAGCATGATAGTGTACTGATAGAAGTAATATCACTTCAAGGTAAATACCAGCAGTTGTTATCGCTGTTGCAGACACCGGAATATGGGATGACTGATCTGATTGATAACGGGCCGAATACTTTGATAATTTCCGGTAAATATCCCATAAATCACTTATTGAAATTAGATAGCTTGCCTGATTTAATTGACTATTGTCGTCCTGTCTTCCCATCTATTGGAAATTCAGGTATTGTAAACAGCCAGGGAGATACAGCGATACAGTCTTACCTCGTAAGGGAAGGTTATGGACTGACAGGCGCTGGCGTAAAAGTAGGAGTAATTTCAAATTCCTATAATACTATTGCTGGCAATCCTGCACAAACAGATGTAATTAATGGCGACCTTCCAGGCATTGGAAATCCCGATTATCCTTCTCCTGTAGAAGTATTAAAGGAGTATCCTTATGGCCAGGCATCTGATGAGGGGAGGGCAATGTTGCAAATTGTTCATGATGTAGCTCCGGGTGCAAAGCTGGCATTCAGAACCGGCTTTATTAATGCAAGTGATTTTGCCGTTGGCATAAAACAGTTGCAGGAAGATAGTTGTAATGTAATAGTGGATGATATTACTTATATTACCGAACCTTTTTACCAGGACGGAATTGTCGCACAGGCTGTTGATTCTGCTGCTGCAAAGGGTGTGGCTTACTTTTCAGCGGCTGGTAATTACGGTAATCAATCTTATGAAGGAGTTTTTAATGCCGCTCCTGCTCCAACCGGTATTTCAGGGACAGCACACAATTTTGGCGGAGGCGATATTTATCAAACTATTACACTTCAACCCGGCACTTACACTCTGGTACTTCAGTGGCAGGACGGTATTTATTCTTCAGGCAAAACCTCTGCCGGAACTCAAAATGATCTTGATATTTATTTGACGGATAACAACGGAAACGCATTATTTGGATTCAACCGTAATAATATAGGTGGCGATCCTATCGAGGTGCTTCCTTTTACGGTAACACAAACTA
>JAHEZB010000238.1 GCA_023251285.1 Chitinophagaceae bacterium
AAACAACTTTTTTCCTTTGCCAAGAGTCAATGGATAAATTTTGAGCCAGAGTTCGTCCACCAGATCATTTTCAAGTAATGTCTGAACCAGCTTACCGCTTCCCCAAACTTTAATGTCAGATCCTTTTGAATTTTTCAAATTTTCAATCTCTGCTACGCTTTTGAGAAATACACAGTTCTTCCAATCTGACTTTTCCATTGTTCTGGACATCACGTATTTTGTAACATCATTGATACCCGGCCATTGCTCTGCATGCTCAGGCCAGTAGGAGGCAAAAATCTCAAATGTTTTTCTGCCTAAAAGCACATCTGCAGGTGCCATCTGTTTTTGCATCACCTCCCCGGAAACTTCGTTAGCATAAGGTGCAGACCAACCGCCATATAGGAAGCTACCGGATGTATCTTCCTGTGGCCGACCGGGCGCTTGCATTACCCCATCTAAAGTAATAAACGATAAAACAATAATTTTTCTCACATTAATTCACCTCCGAAAGATTTTAAGTTTATACAAATGTCTGCAATAATACAATCAAACATCTAGTTCTTATGCGCCAATTATGTGGGCTTAATGCGTCAGTATTGAGGCTCGTGGCATAGAAAAAATTTTAAAAAAATCCACCTTAATAACTCTTCAAAGAAGAGGTACGTAGCACACCCTTTTATAACTAGAAATCACTATAGTTTTTGGTGAAATATTTTTCTTCTTCAGCAAAGCTATAAAAAAAGCTTTTTTGCTTTTATATTGAAGTCCTTATACGACTACACTTTCTAAATCAGGAAGGCGATTTCTTAGCGAAATGCCCAGGAAAGCAGATGATTTTACAGAAAGCTGTAGTTGAGATTCTGTTTATCGAGGGAAAGAAAGAAGTTGCCTTTTTTATTCAGGTACTGAAACAGTATTGAATTTCGATGAAATAATTGATAAAAATGGGTGGATGATGGGGCTCGAACCCACGACCCTCAGAATCACAATCTGATGCTCTAACCAACTGAGCTACAACCACCGTGTATTTTGAAAAAGCAAAATTAATCAAAATTCCGTTGTAAAAAATAAATGGCCATTCTTTTTTAACCCACTGCAAGTTCTTTCTATGCACAAATTATTACAGCGTTTTCACTGCAAAATCTACCGGGCGATATTTTTCGAAAACAATAAAACCTTCAAAGAAATCTATACAGCTTTTATCTGAATTTGAATCACCGTTTGCTGTTTTTAAAATACCATTCATATATAATTAAAATTTCTTGTCAAATTATCATTGGACATTTGCAGCCTGATTTTAAAAAACTAAACCGTTCACGATGAAGATCACAAAAATTTACCTTACGCTTTTGGCTTTATTTATTTCTGCAGCGGCGCTGGCGCAATATCCCCAGGCTGGCAACCGGCCCGCTGGCGGACGAGATATGAACCTTGGGCATTTTTATGGAAAAGTAATTGATGGAAATACCAATAAACCCATAGAATCGGCTTCTGTTCAACTTTCAAGAAGTGTAATGGATACGGTAACAAAACAACGTCACAACAAAATAGTGGCCGCCATGCTTACCGATAAAAAAGGGGAATTCAGCATTGACAAACTGCCGCTTTTTGGCACTTATAATTTATTAATCAGCGCGGTGAGCCATGCTCCTTACAATGACCAGATTTCGTTTAATTTGAAAATGAACGGAGCCGACATGAGCCAGATGTTGAATGCGATTGATAAAGATTTGGGCAATATCAAATTATTACCGGAAGAAAAACAATTACAGGGTGTAGTAGTTACAGCAAATAAGCCTTTGATGCAAATGAATATTGACCGTAAAGTATTCAACGTGGATAAAAGCCTTACCAGTACCGGCGGCACAGCAGTGGACGTAATGAGAAATGTACCATCTGTAAATGTAGATATTGATGGAAACGTGACTCTGAGAAACGCTACGCCGCAAATTTTTATTGATGGGCGTCCTACTACTTTAACGCTCGATGAAATACCGGCAGATGAAATTGAAAGCATTGAAATCATCACCAATCCTTCTGCGAAATTTGACGCTTCAGGTGGTGGCGCCGGCATACTTAATATCGTAATGAAGAAGAACAGGAAACCCGGCTACAATGGTAATTTAAGAGCCGGAATAGATACCAGGGGCGGAACAAATCTCGGCGGAAATATTAACATCAAGCAGGGAAAAATAAACTTCTTTGCAAGCGGAAACTATTTTCACTTTAAATCTATAAGTTCCAAAACAAACAACCGTGTAGATGAGGTAAACGGTACCAAAGCAGAACTTTATCAAACCAGCAAACCGACCAACGACGGGCGTATGGCTGGTGGCAATATCGGCTTTGATTATTTCATGGACAATAGAAATACTTTTACGGTTTCCGGTGCCCTCAGGCAGGGAAAATTTGGAAACAATGAGTTTACTAATATCATCAGGGATACTACTTTGGGCGGTATTACCAGGGACTATACAGGCACCAGCAACAGCACTGGAAATTTTACCTGGAATAATTACAACGGTAAACTATCCTTCAAACACAATTTTGCCAAGCCGAATAAAAACATCACTGCTGATGTGAATTATGATTATAGCAAAAACAGCAATCTTCAGGAAATCGGTACTCAATATTATAATGTGGATGGTTCACGAAATGGTCCTTTTACTGATCAAAGAACTTCAGGAAGCGGAACAAGCGATAATCTTACCGTACAAACAGACTACTCCAATCCGATTACCGACAAAATCAAACTGGAGGCTGGTTTGAGAGGTGCTATCAGGAATTCCAACAGTGACAACCTGAATTTCCTGATGGATACTGCTACGGGAAAATACATGAGTCTTCCTGCTCTAAACAGTAAATATAAATACAGTGACCAGGTATATGCAGGTTATGTTACTTTTTCCCAGAAAATAAAAGACTTCACCTACCAATTGGGCGGAAGGATAGAAAGCTCCAAATATTCCGGTTCACTTATTGATTCGAATCAGACATTCAGCAATTCTTTCCCTTTGAGCTTCTTCCCAAGCGTATTTTTAACGCAAAAATTAAACGATAAAGAAGATTTACAACTGAACTATTCAAGGAAAATAAACCGTCCTAATTTCTGGCAACTAATCCCCTATTATGATTACAGCGATCCTTTGAACATTAGTGTGGGTAATGCTTCGCTGGTTCCTGAGTTCACAAATTTATTGGAACTTTCTTATGATGTAAACTTCAAAAACGGCAATAATATCATTGCAACAGCATATTACCGCGGAACCAACAACCTGATTTCCCGCTATCAATATTGGGCCAAAAATCCAAATCCTGCCTATAACGATTCCGTATTTATTTCTTCTTATGTAAATGCCAACAGTTCCGAGGCTTATGGATTGGAAGTAACTTCTGTAAATAAACTCGCTTCGTGGTGGGATTTAACGACTAACGTGAATCTGTATAACTCGAAAATTAATGGAAGTAATCTTGGGGGCGACAACCTCACCAATCAAAAATTGAGTTGGTTTGGCAAGATAAACAGTACATTCAAACTGCCTTCTAATATTAGTTTTCAAATAACAGGAGATTATACCAGCAAAACCATTTTACCTCCTGGCAGAGGCGGTGGCGGTGGAGGCCATTGGGGTGGCGGCAATCTGTCGACCGCAAACGGATATTCGTTACCAATTTATGGATTTGATGCAGCACTAAAAAAGGATTTCCTGAAAGATAAATCACTTTCACTTTCGGTAAGTATGAATGATATTTTCCGTACAAGGATTACAAAAATTCATTCAGAATCAAACCTGGGCAATAAGATTTTTTCTGTACAGGATATAGAAAGGCAACGTGATCCTCAAAGGGTAAGGGTAAACCTGAGTTGGCGTTTTGGTAAAGCAGATTTCTCTCTTTTCAAACGCAAAAATATGAACGATCAAGGTAGTCAGACAGACATGCCACCTGCAATGCAGCAATAAGCTTATTGTTTAAATATTATTTAAAATAGCCGGTCAAATGACCGGCTATTTTTGTGCAAAATATTTTGTAGTAAACAAAGAAATACAGCTTATTGTTGTTTCTTTTAATCAAAAAACAGATTTTCAAAACAAAAAATGAGCCAATCGAAAGGCGGTTTAATTTAAGGCGGTTAGAAGATTTTTCTTTTCCTTTTCTGTAAAGATAGAAAGACCCCGGGATTGTTGTGAATTTACATCTTAACCACCGACTTTTACCGGCACAGAATGAACCGCAGAAGCCATTTCCATAATCAGTGATTCATCTTTTTCTATCGCGTTCCCTACAACAATTACGTCAGCGCCGGCTTTGCAATTCAGATAGGCTTTTTCTGGATCGGTAATGCCACCTCCTATAATAAGTGGAACTTCGATTGCGTGCGCTACCAATTGGATCATGCTTTCCGTGATGGCTCTTTTGGCGCCGCTGCCTGCATCCATATAAATTAATTTCATTCCCAGCATTTCGCCCGCCATGGCTGTACACATCGCGATTTCATTTTTATCCGCAGGCAATGGAGCTGCGTTGGAAATATACGAAACGGTTGTAGGTGCGCCGCCATCTATCACCATGTAGCCGGTGCTCATTATTTCCAAGCCGCTCTGCTTGATAGCAGGAGCGCTTACTACATGTTGTCCGATCAATAATTCAGGATTTCTGCCACTGATGAGAGAAAGGTACAGCAGCGCATCTGCATATTTTGAAACCTGGGTGGAGCTTCCGGGAAAAAGAATAACAGGGATAGAACAATTTCTTTTAATAAACTGAACACATTCGTCTAAATAGTTTGAAATTACCAGGCTTCCTCCTACCAAAAAATAATCAACTTTTGCTGCAACCGCAAGTCGGATCAGTTGCTCCATTCTTTCATCATTTACTTTATCGGGATCAATCAAAACAGCAAAAGACTTTCTACCTTTTTGTTTTCTTTCGCATAGGGAGGGGTATATTTCTTTTAACTTCATTTAGGAATGGGTTATATGCAAAAATGGATTTTTTTTTCGTCTTATAAAAATTACC
>JAHEZB010000239.1 GCA_023251285.1 Chitinophagaceae bacterium
TTACAAACTGATTGATTTTAATTGCCTGAAGAGATTTTGTTTGTGAAAAAGCAGTGAGTGATAAAATAAGTAATATAGAGCTAAAAAGTAATTTAGTCATAGAGTTAGTTGTGCACCAAAGATAAATTTTTTTGATAAATAATAAAATAGCAGCACATTTTATTGACAATTGTCAACAATTATTCAATTTCTGACCTTCTTTTTAGTTCTTTTTTAATCAATAGCAACTCTCTTCCTGTTTGCCCGCTTACGGATGAATTTTCCTGGGCGCGGCGCATTAAATACGGAATGACGTCTTTTATTGGGCCAAAAGGCAAATATTTACTCACATTGCAGCCGGCTTTTGCCAGGTTGAAAGTAATGTTGTCGCTCATGCCATACAATTGTGAAAAATGAATACGTGGTTCATTAAGCGGCAACTGGTATTTTTCCATTAGTTGAGTTCCTAACAAGTTACTGTATTCATTATGCGAACCGACGATTATGTGCATCTTGTTTACCGGATCAATACAATATTCAAGAGCCGTGTTATATTCGTCATCTGTTGCCTGCTTGTTTATGTTTATCGGTGAAGGATAATTTAATTCCTGTGCCCGCGCTCTTTCCTTTTCCATGTAAGCGCCACGCACCAGCTTCATGCCCAATATAAAACTATTTTGTTTTGCAAATTCACAACTGTCTTTTATAAATGGCAAACGATCATTTCTATAAAGCTGGGCGGTATTATAAACTACTGCTTTTCTGACGTTAAATTTTTGCATCATCTGCATGGTTACCGCATCTACCGGATCCTGGATCCAGGTTTCTTCGGCATCTATTAGAACGCCAATATTGCTTTCGGCAGCTATAGTACAGATCTTGTTTAAACGACCTACAACCCTCTCCCACTCTGCTTTTTCATCAGCATTAAGTTTTTCCAACGGTACAATTCCGCGGACGACATCCAGGTAAACTGAATTGCTGTGCATTTTTTCCAATAAACCAAAGCGCGAAAATCCGGTGAGTTTCACACTCATAAAAGGAATGTTATTTTGTGTAGCCGCATAGCGGATCACTTTAATAAACTCATCGGTCGCATGATCAAAATTTTCTTCGCCGGATTTTCCTTCTACCCCATAATCTAAAATGACATGTACGTTAAACTGTCCCAATTTTTCGGCGACAGTAGAAGTTTCCTGGAGTGTTTCGCCGCCAACAAACTGGCTAAAAATCGTTTTCCTGATCAATCCTTTCACCGGCAATTGCAATTTAAGCGCCAAAGGTGTAAACCATAAACCCAGCTTTACGAGCCACGGTTTTCCCATGGATTCGAAAAGGAATTTAGCGCGTTTGAGTTCGTTAGTCGTTTTATAAGCAAAGGCTGTTTTGGTATCTTCAAAAGAAATATTCATTCGTATTTTTTAAAAAAAATCGAAATTCTGAAAATGAAAGGAGATTACCAAAACCGTGAATGCTGATCTTGGTCAGGAAAGTGGTGATTGTTACGATTTTTTTTCTAATGTTAGCCGGAATGGTTAGCGTTTTAAATTTAAACTGATCTTCAAATTTTGATGCAACAAACAAAGAAATACATCCATTTCATATTCTCACGACAACAAATATTTATTAGTAAATTATCAGCTTAACAGCAATTTCTTAACTTTGATAAAAATAAAAAACATGTCTACAGAAGTTTTATCACCCTCCGCAAAAGAAGAAACCGCAACCGATTTTTTGCCTTTGATGGGAACCGATTATGTAGAGTTTTATGTGGGAAATGCAAAGCAGGCGGCTCATTATTATAAAACCGCTTTTGGCTTTCAATCTTTAGCCTACGCCGGACCAGAAACGGGTGTGAAAGACAGAGCCAGTTATGTGGTGAGACAAAACAAACTGACTTTTGTGCTCACTACTCCGATAAGGGAAAATAATGAAATTGCCCGTCATATTGCCAAACACGGAGATGGAGTAAAGGTTTTAGCATTGAAAGTAGCGGATGCGACCAGCGCATGGGAAGAAACGACAAAACGCGGAGGTAAAAGCTACCTGGAACCAACGACTTTAAAAGACAATGAAGGCGAATTGGTGATGAGTGGCATTCATACTTATGGCGATACGGTTCATTTATTTATCGAAAGAAAAAGTTATTCGGGTGTATTTATGCCCGGTTATAGAAAGTGGGAAAGTGTTTACAATCCTCCATCAACCGGGCTTTTGTACGTAGATCATTGTGTGGGAAATGTGGGCTGGAATCAAATGAATCCATGGGTGAAATTTTATGAAGATGTGATGGGATTTAAAAATATTCTCAGTTTTGATGATAACGATATTTCTACAGAATATTCTGCATTAATGAGTAAAGTAATGAGTAATGGCAACGGTTATGTAAAATTCCCGATCAATGAACCTGCGGAAGGAAAGAAGAAAAGCCAGGTGGAAGAATACCTGGAGTTTTATAACGGAGAAGGAGTGCAACATGTGGCTCTGGCCACGCATAATATCATAGAAACAGTAACAGCCTTAAAGAACCGTGGGGTAGAATTTGTAAAAATTCCGCCATCGTATTATGCAACCGTCCTGGAGCGTGTAGGCCATATCGATGAAGATCTGAAACCATTGAGCGAATTAGGAATTTTGATCGACAGAGATGATGAGGGTTACTTGTTACAAATATTTTCAAAACCTGTAGAAGACCGGCCCACATTGTTTTTTGAGATCATTCAAAGAAAAGGAGCAAAGAGTTTTGGCAAAGGAAATTTTAAAGCGCTTTTTGAAGCGATCGAAAGAGAGCAGGCTGAAAGAGGCAACCTTTAGAAGTGACAATAAAGTGCATTAAAAATTACGTTAAGAAATTTTAAACAGCTTTTTCATTCAATAAAAAAATTAATTTTACGTTTTCAGAGTCAAACAACTGTTACGAAAATGTCCGGCAGACCTTATAGAAATGTTTTTCTTTCTTTCCTTTTTTCATTTGCATCGATCATTACCCATGCACAGAATTCCTATTTACCCGTAAGGGATGTTTCTTTTAAAATGCAAACGGCCTTAGCAGTTCGCATGGATTCGTTGCAAAAAGAATTTAAAGCCAAAGGCCTCGAATGGCCTGTAAGATATATGTTTATCCGCAGCTTTAAATATGACGGTCAACTGGAAGTGTGGGTAAAAAATGAAGCGAAAGAAAAATACAAACTTTTCAAAACTTACCGTGTTTGTTTGTTAAGCGGAGCAATGGGCCCGAAAAGAATGCAGGGTGATTACCAGGTGCCTGAAGGTTTTTATTATATCAATGAATTTAATCCAAGAAGCAATTACCACCTCGCTTTAGGTTTAAATTATCCAAACGCATCTGACAAAATTTTGAGTGATTCTCTGAGGCCTGGAAATAGTATATATATTCACGGCAGTTGTGTCTCTGTTGGTTGTATTCCTGTCACCGACGAGGATATTGAAGAGATATATCTCATTGCAAGTTCCGCAAAGGCAAGCGGCGAAGATTTTATACCTGTTCATGTTTTTCCGGTGCGCTATGATAGAAAAAAATCGCTTGAATTCTTTGAAAATTATACACGAAATAATCCTTCGCTTGAAAAATTTGGATTACAATTAAAGGCAGCTTTTGATAAGTTTGAAGCGACGAAGGAAGTGCCACTTGTAATGGTAGACCGTAAAGGAGCTTATGTTATCGATTGATTTATAACGACTGACCTGATTATTTTTTCGAATGTTTCCTTAACAAATCAATCATTTCAGAACCTGCAAGAAGAAACCCTCCTACTCCATAAACTTCAGTGCTGTTGTCATCTACCAGTTCCGGCTTTTCTCCAATCTGTTGCACATTCCCTAACTTTCCATCGGCATGAACAGATGAAGTTAATGCAGCCCATGCTTTTTCAATAACCGGGTTGTATTTTTCATAGGAAAGCAATCCATGATTTACTCCCCAGGCAAGTGCATAACAAAAAAAACCGGTTCCGCTGGTTTCTTTTGCCGGATAACTTCCAGGATCAAGGAGAGCCGCATGCCACGTACCATCAGCGGTTTGAAGTGACGCAATTTTAGCAGACATATTTTTATACAAATCCTCAAACCGCATACGATCAGGATAATTGGAAGGCATATTTTGTAACATTCTCACCAAACCGGCAAGCACCCAACCATTTCCCCGAGACCAGAACATTTTTTTCCCGTTTGCCTCTTTTGAATTGAAATACCGGCTGTCGCGCGTATATAAATGTTCGGTAGAATCATACAGATAATCGGTCGTTTTCCACCAAAGTTTTGAGGCAATATCCAGGTATTTTCTTTTGCCGGTTGCAGTATAAAGATATGCGAAGGATGGCGGCCCCATGAATAACGCATCACACCAGGCCCACTCGCGATTAGCAATGCCATTTTTCCATTCAAGAGATTCGTTGTGCGGCATCGCAATTATCGAATCAGCCTGCTCCTGCCAATGTGCAATCATTTTTGGTTCTTTATACAAAGAATACATTTGTGAAAACATTTGCGCTACACAATAATCATCCGCCATGGTGCGCCGTGGGCCGGTATTCCAATCGATTTCTTCCCCGATATCGTACATGGCTTTGCTGTATTTCGGATCCTTTGCAATTTTAATCAATGCCATATATCCGGCATACGCAGCACCATTAGTCCAGTCGTATTTAGGCCACTTCATGCCATTTTTATCCCAGCTATTCAACTGCCAGTCAGCGACTTTTTCCATGATCTTCAAAGTAGAATCTGCACGGGATTTATTTTGAGCAATTGAATTTTTAGTTAGAAAGAAAACAAAAAACAGAAAAGCTAAAAGAATATATTTTTTCATGAATCTTTGATTAGACTTAAAGAAATAAACACCGGTGATTTTTACAGAATATATTTATTTCAAATCATTTATCTCACACATATCCATATCTCCGTAGTCAAGGTTTTCACCCGCCATGCCCCAGATAAAAGTATAGTTGGAAGTACCGGCACCCGCATGAATACTCCAATTGGGAGAAATGACCGCTTGTT
>JAHEZB010000240.1 GCA_023251285.1 Chitinophagaceae bacterium
GGCGTTTTCTGCTCGCCGATTCCCATCACAAAAATGCCCGCTTCGCGGATTCTTTTTGCCAATCCGGTATAATCGCTGTCGCTGGAAACAATACAAAAACCATCTACCAGATCGGCGTGCAAAATATCCATCGCATCAATGATCAAAGCACTATCGGTAGAATTTTTTCCGGTGGTATAAGAAAATTTCTGAATCGGGTTAAAAGCCATTTCATTCAATTGGCTTTTCCAGTGATTCATGTGCTGCGTAGTCCAGTCGCCATAAACCCTTCTGATGGTTACTTTGCCGTATTTAGATGCTTCTTCCAACACGAGATCCATCATTTTCGACTGGGCATTATCGCCATCAACCAACAAGGCAATTTTAGTGCTTTTTGCTTCCATAACTATTTTTCTTTCGCAAAAATAAGTTTAAAGATCCGCTACCCGCGCTTCTGTTTGGAATAATTTTTTAACGAACTTGCGCGACATGAAAATAAAACATTTTCAAAAGAGCGGATTTTATTTGCTCCTTACACTAATTGGAATCTTATTGATCCTTATCGGAGTTTTTTTATTGATAAATGCATTTAGTGAACATGATAATTCACAAATTACCATCAAAGCAATCTTACTTTTCCTGTGGATCGTTTTTACCATTTCTAATTTTTTTCTTTACCAAAAAGAGAGGAAAAACGAAAAAATGCCATAGAAGATTTTCCCATAAAGAACATTTGTTTTTCTTCGTCTTCCTGGTATTTACGTGTACATTTTATTTCTCTTCATTAATTTGAATCTTTTATCTTTGACGCTAAACATTTTATATGAAGTTCATCGTTTCCTCAACGCAATTACTAAAACACGTTCAGCAAATAGGCGGCGTTATCAGTGGCAATACCGTTTTACCGATCCTTGAAGATTTTCTTTTTGAAATAGAAGGAAATAAACTCACGATAGTAGCGACAGATTTGGAAACTGTGATGAAGATTCAGATGGATGTTGAGGCAAAAGAAAGCGGGAAGGTTTGTATTCCGGCAAAAATTTTACAGGATTCTTTAAAAAATATTCCTGAGCAACCCCTGACTTTTAATATTGATAAAAACTACGCAGTAGAAATTACCAGCGATAATGGAAAATATAAAGTGATGGGGGAAAATCCCGACAATTTTCCAAAAGAACCGGAGGCAGAAAACTCTAATTCATTTACAATGACTTCTTCGGCATTGATTACCGCCATCAACAAATGCATTTTTGCAACCAGTTCAGACGAACTTCGACCTGCAATGACCGGTATTTTCTTTGAACTTTCTCCTAAAAGCATCACAACGGTTGCAACAGATGCTCACCGGCTTGTACGCTTCACGCGCACCGATGTTTCTTCGCCTGAAACCGCCACATTCGTGGTGCCTAAAAAGCCTTTGAATTTATTGAAAAACGCTTTGCCAAATACGGATGCACAGCTTACCATTTCATATAGTAATAAACATCTTTTTGTAAAACAGGATGGGACAGAATTGGTTTGCCGATTGATCGACGCAAGGTTTCCTGATTACAAAGTAGTGATCCCGGCAGATAATCCTTATAAGCTGATCGTAAATAAAAATGACTTTCAAAATGCATTGCGGCGCATCAACGTATTTAGTAATAAAAGTACCAACCAGGTAGCGCTGTCTATTAGCGGCAGCGAATTACAGCTTTCCGCGCAGGATGTGGATTTTAGTTTTGAAGGAAATGAAAGAATGACTTGCCAATACGACGGCGAAGATTTACAAATAGCTTTTAACGCCAGGTTTTTGATCGAAATGCTGAGCGCTGCGGATACAAATGAAGTGGTTATTGAACTGAGCACGCCGACAAAAGCAGGAATTTTAAAACCGACTGAGCAGGCAGAAAACGAAGAATTGCTGATGCTGGTGATGCCATTAATGTTGAATAACTGATTTGAAAAAATAAAAACTTTTTGAAAATGGAGTTTGCATTGCAACTCCATTTTTTAATTACAACAATCTTTTAATTCACTTTTAGTTTCCCACCAAAACAATTGTTTATTTTTAAAAGAAAAACAATATTCCCAATGGACTTTGTAACCATTCGTTCTTTTCAAAATTATTTCACCGCACATATTTTGCTTGGCAGATTCAGAGATTCCGGTATTGAATGTTTTTTGAAAGATGAATTTACAGTAACCGTTGATCCGATATTGTCTAATGCAATCGGAGGCATTAAGTTGATCGTAAAAAAAGAAGATGCAGAAGAAGCGAATCTGCTGCTTCAACAGTTTGATGAGGCATTTCGCCAAAACGCCGTTTGTCCAAAATGTGGAAGCAAAACAATAGAACTTGTGCCTAAACAGACAACTGCTAACATTGCAACCGCCATACTTACCTGGTTGTTTGGAAGTTATGCTATCTCAGCAAAAAATGTTTACAAATGCGGTTCATGTGGATATGAAAGTGAAAATCTTACAGAAAATTTTCAAAATGAAGGAGTAGAGTTTGAAGAAGAAAATCTGAACTAAAGCAAGACACTCATGAAAACAATGGCGTTTATACCTGCCCGTTATGCTGCAACGCGTTTCCCGGGAAAGTTGATGCAAATGCTCGGTGACAAAACAATCATCCGGCATACCTATGAAAATACAAAAGCCACTTTATTGTTTGACGAAGTGATTGTAATTACCGACAGCGAAATTATTTTCAATGAAATCATTCATTATGGAGGATATGCAATCATGAGCAAACGCCCGCACGAAAGCGGCAGTGACCGAATTGCTGAAGCCGTGGCTGATATTGAAGTCGACATCGTTGTAAATGTTCAGGGTGATGAACCTTTTGTAAAAAAAGAATTGCTGGAAGATCTATTAAGCGCTTTCAAAAATGATTTTTCAGAAGACACGAAAGTCGCTTCGCTCATGTACCAAATCACAGATGAAGAGGCAATTATCAACCCGAATCATGTAAAGGTAGTTGTCGATCAAAATAGGAACGCGTTACTTTTTTCACGAAGCGTCATTCCTTTTCCGCGCAACAAAAATCTTACGCCGGTTTATTACAAACATATTGGAATTTATGCTTTCAGAAAAAATGCCTTAATGAATTTCACCGCATGGACGCCTTCCGTTTTAGAAGAAACTGAAAAACTCGAACAACTTCGTTACCTGGAAAATGGCATAAAAATAAAAATGGTTCAAACTGATGAAAGCCCCATCTCCATTGATACTCCGGAAGATTTGGAGACTGCAAAAAAATTAATTTTAGATTTTGAAAAGAGATAAAGTATTTTCAATACCAAAACAGGATTTACAAATATTTGTCGCTTTGCTGTAACGACGTTTTTATCATTTGGGAAACATGCATCGGCAAATTTTTCAGAAGAAAATGAACTCTTTTCTTTCCCATTATTTTATCTTTATAGCATTATCATTTAAAAAATGTTTATCTCATGTTGCTGAACCGAAAAATCCTTTTTCTCTTTATTCTTCTTGCCTTTCATTTTTACTCCTGCAATCAGCAGGATAAACTTGAAATAGAAAAATCGGCATCCGCTTTTGACATCAAACAAGGCGAAGCATCGGTTTTGCAATCTAATCAACGATTCATGAAAGCTTTTAAAGCCGGAGATTCTGTTGAAGTGTCCAAATGTTTCACAACCGATGCAAGAGTGATGGCGCCAAACCAGGCCTCGGTGAAAGGAAGAGAAAACATCAGCCATTTCGTTTCAAATATGATGAAAAGTGATGTTGCGGATTTCGAGTTGAATACGATAAAAATCTGGGGTGACAGCAGTATTCTTGCCGAAGAAGGATCTTATCAGCTTTCAGACAAAGATGGCAAGCAGACAGACAAAGGCAATTATATTGCTTTGTGGAAACAGGAAGCTGGTAACTGGAAAATGTACCGCGACATCTGGACAAGCACCCAACCTTCATCTGCCATCGACGTAAAAAAAATCAACCTGCCAAAACAGTAATTGTATTTTTTTGTTTCTTTTAAAAAACCTTTTCAATCTTTGATCAAATGAGAAACGAGAAATATTTGTCGTTGATAAACCCTTTCGAAACAAGAGCCACCAAAAGGGTTTTACAGGTAAATCCGACGATAGCACCAGCAAGAATTGAACCTGAAAAAACAATCATTTTCGTCTATGAATATGACGCAGAAACTGTTAATTATCAACAATTGGACAATGTAGAAGATTGTTATCAATACCTCAACAGCAGCAAAAACACCTGGATAAATTTTGATGGTTTGAAGAAAGTAGATATTGATAAAGTGTGTGCCCATTTTGGAATTCATCCACTCATCGCAGAAGATATTTTCAGTTCGGGCCAGCGACCAAAAATGGATGAACTGAATCATCTTTTGTATTGCCTGCTCAATATGCTTTTTTTTAATCAGGAAATTTGCTCAGTAGAAAATGAGCAAATAAGCATTGTACTTGGTTCCAATTTCGTCTTAAGTTTCCAGGAAGATGCAACAAGAGATGTCTTTAACCCGGTACGTGAAAAAATAAAAATCCCAGGAAGCAAAGTACGGCAAAGCAAGGCCGATTATTTGTTTTATTCACTGATAGATATGATCGTAGATAATTACTTTGTGATCATGGAGCAGTTGGGAGAAAAGATTGAAGACCTGGAAGAAGATATTGCACGAAAACCTGATACCCGTACCCTTGCAAAGATCAATATGTTACGCAAGGAAATGATTTTTTTAAAAAGAAATATTTCGCCGGTAAGGGAAATGATCAACGGAATTTTGCGCAGCGAAAGCAACCTCATCGAAGAAAAAACTGAAAAATACTTCAAAGATGTTTACGATCATATTATCCAGGCCAATGAGCTTGCCGAAAACTACCGCGATATGATGATAACCCTGCAAGATCTTTATTTGAACAACGTAAATTTAAAAATGAATGAAGTGATGAAAGTGATGGCGGTGGTTACGTGTTTACTTGCGCCGGCAACGGTTATCGGTGGAATTTTTAGGATGAATTTTAACCGCATTCCATGGCTTCAT
>JAHEZB010000241.1 GCA_023251285.1 Chitinophagaceae bacterium
CTTTATGAGAAAACCAGCTGGCTCTATCTTTTTCAGAAAAACGAACTTTTCCGGTGACCGGCATGATGGCAAAAGCGCCATAATCATTCATCCACGGTGATGGTTGATGCGTTTGTTTAAATCCGTTTATTTTATCAGCATTGTATTGATAAGCCCACCCGTCGCCCATTCTGCCCGTTTGTGGCGTCCACAAGTTCATTCCCCATGGAAGGCCAATTGTGGGGAAAGTGTTGCCATTTGAAAGACTTGGTTTGGAATCGGTGCCCATCAAAGGGTTTACATAATCCGAGAAATTATTTGATTCAGAAACTTGCTGGGCCGAAACGGTAAGAAATGAAAACAATAAACAAATTGGAATGATGATCTTTTGCATGAATGAGCTTTTAGAAATCTTTTGTTTTAAAAGAAGTAAACAAATTTTTAAAATCCGGCGCAATTTAATCCTTTGATATTTCATTTCGCGATTTGAAAAAATTACGAAAGAAAAAAAACAAGGAGGTACTTTTACCGATAATTATTTTATTTATCATTCAAATTTTATGCGGCAATATCTTTCCTTTTTAATTATACTTTTAAGCTCTTCGGCTCAAAGCCAAAAAACGGAAAACCTGGTTCAATATGTAAACCCGATAATTGGTACAGAACGGATGGGACATACGTTTCCGGGAGCTACGGTTCCTTTCGGAATGGTACAATTAAGCCCGGATACAGATACAATTCCTTATGAAAACGACGGACATTATAATCCGGATGTTTATAAATATTGCGCCGGTTATCAGTACGATGATAAGACGATTGTTGGATTCAGTCATACACATTTCAGTGGCACCGGTCATTCTGATCTGGGAGATTTTTTAATCATGCCAACAGTTGGAAAACTGCAACTAAATCCCGGCACTGCAGACAATCCTGAAAGTGGCTTTCGTTCAAGGTATTCTCATAAAACAGAAGTTAGTGAAGCAGATTATTATAAAGTAAAGCTGGATGATTATAATATTGTCGCTGAGCTCACAACTACTGCCCGTGTTGGTTTTCATCTATATACGTTTCCAAAAACTGACAGCGCTCACATCATTCTCGATCTCATGAGCGGCATCTATAATTATCCGGATAAAAATGTTTGGACCTTCATTCGGATAGTGAACGATTCATTGATCACCGGCTATCGCGAAACAAGCGGCTGGGCAAGAACAAGAACACTTTATTTTGCGATGCAGTTTTCAAAACCTTTTATCGAATATGGCAGTAAAGATTTTGGCAAAAGAGAGCCGTACCGCGGCTTCTGGGGAAAGTTTGATCAAAGGAAAAATTTTCCTGCTCTTGCCGGAAGGCAACTGCGGATGTATTTTAATTTCAAAACTAATGAAGGAGAAAAAATCAAGGTGAAATTTGCGCTTTCTCCTGTAAGCCAGGAAAATGCTTTGAATAATATGCATGCCGAAGCTCCGGGTTGGAACTTTGGAAAAATAAAAGAAAAAGGACAAAAGCAGTGGAATAAAGAACTAAATAAAATTGTGATCGATGCAGATAAAGAAGAGAAAATAAATTTCTATACCGCCATGTATCATGCGTTTATCAATCCCACAATTTACATGGACGAGAACGGCTACTACAAAGGCTTGGATCAGAATATTCATAAAGCAAAAGGTTTTACCAATTACACTACTTTTTCACTCTGGGATACATATCGTGCATTGCATCCTTTGTTCAATATCATTCAGCCAAAACGAAACGGTGATATGATCAAATCAATGCTCGCGCATTACGATCAAAGTGTGATGCATATGCTGCCAATCTGGTCGAATTCAGCAAATGAAAACTGGTGCATGACCGGTTATCATGCAGTAGCGGTCATTGCTGATGCGGTGGCAAAGGGAAATACACCCTTTAATGCAAATAAAGCCCTGGATGCGTGTGTAACTACCGCCCACCACAGAAGTTATGATGGCATTGGTTTGTATGAAGACATGGGATACATTCCGGTTGACAAAAACGGAACCGGCACTTCTACCACTTTGGAATATGCGTATGATGATTGGGCCATTGCGCAGATGGCGAAGAAACTGAACCGAATGGATATTTATAAAGAATTTATGAAGCGTTCAGGAAATTATAAAAACGTTTTTGATCCTTCTGTTGGCTTCATGCGTGCCCGTTTCAGCGATGGTTCATTCAAAAAAGATTTCGATCCGTTGAGCACTTCCGGGCAGGGATTCATTGAGGGAAATTCGTGGAATTATTCTTTGTTTGTTCCGCAGGATCCGGCTTCTTTAATTCAACTCATGGGCGGAAAGAAAAAGTTTACCCATTATCTCGATACATTATTTACCATGCATTTGCCCGATAAGTTCTTCGCAGAAACGGAAGACATTACAAGAGATGGAATCATAGGCGGATATGTTCATGGAAACGAGCCTTCACACCATATCGCTTATTTGTATAACTGGACCGACGAGCCATGGAAAACGCAGGAAACGGTTCGAATGATATTGAAAAATCAATATCACACAGGACCAGCAGGTTTAGGCGGAAATGATGACACCGGACAAATGAGCGCATGGTATATTTTCAGTACGATTGGATTTTATCCCGTCGCTCCCGGTTCTGATGTTTATCAAATCGGAAGCCCTGCAGTGAATGCTGCTACACTTCATTTGGAGAATGGAAAAACATTTTATATTGAAGCAAAAAACCAAGGAGGTAACAATGTTTACATTCAAAAGATAGAACTAAATGGAAAGCCGCTGAACCGTTTATACATCACTCATTCAGAAATTATGAATGGAGGTAAGCTGGTTTTTTACATGTCGTCAAAACATGCTTAAAATAAGAATTCCTGTTATTTATTCTTTCACTGTTAAAGCGTTTGCTAAACGCATGATTAAAGTAAAGTCGTATTTATTTCCATGAATACAAACCGCCACTATTTATTTGTTTGCTGAATGATTGTTCAATCTTTTTCCAATAAATATTCTTTCAGCTTTTGAAAATCCGGTTCCATGATCGTGCTATTTTTTTGTTTAGACATAATAGATATTACACTTTCAGGAAGGGCAATTTTTTGATCAATAACTGGCTCTACTACATCGTAGAACTTCACAGGATGGGCCGTTTCTAAAATATATCCCTTTTCTTCCGGATGTTGTTTCAAATAATTTTCTAAAGCACTGTAAGCAACCGCTCCATGCGGATCTAACAGGTAATTTTCTTTTTCAAAAACCTCTTTGATCGTTTTCCTGGTTTCTTCATCAGAAGTACTGTCGCTGCTTAATACTTTTTTTAAATCAGCAAACTCATTGTTAAACAATTCCAATATTCTCACAAAATTGCTTGGATTGCCTACGTCCATTGCGTTTGATATCGTTGTTACTGCTTTCTGCGGTTGATACTTTTCGGTTTGCAAAAAATCAGGAACTACTTTATTCGCATTGCATGCAGCAATAAAATGTTTTACCGGCAATCCTGAAATATGTGCCAGAATTCCTGCACAAATATTTCCAAAATTTCCGCTCGGCACAGAAATGACCGGCGGATTACTTTTATCATTCCATTGCTTCCAGGCAAAGAGATAATAGAATTGCTGAGGTAGCCAGCGCGCTACGTTAATAGAATTCGCGGATGTGAGAAATAATTTTTCATTCAACGCTTTATCAGAAAACGCCTGCTTTACCATTTGCTGGCAATCATCAAAAGTGCCGCTGATCTCCAGCGCATGCACATTATTGCCTAAAGTAACCAACTGCTTTTCCTGCACGCTGCTCACTTTTCCGGAAGGATACAGAATCACTACATCCACTCCATCGACATTAAAAAAGCCATTGGCAACTGCGCCACCAGTATCGCCTGAAGTAGCCACTAAAACGGTAATTTTTTTGTCATTATTCTTTACAAAATAACCAAGGCAGCGGCTCATAAAACGTGCACCAATATCTTTAAAAGCAAGCGTTGGCCCGTGGAATAATTCTAATGAATAAATATTTTCTGAAACCTTTTTTAGGGGAATTTCAAAATTGATTGTTTCCGCAACAATTCTCTTTAATTCATTTTCAGGAATGGCATCGCCAACGTATGGCTGAATGATTTTAAAAGCAATTTCTTCATCAGCATATTTGTTCATTTCTTCAAAAAAAATCTTATCCTGTTTTGGAATACTTTCCGGGAAATACAATCCTTTATCAGGCGCCAATCCTCGTATCGTTGCTTCTTTGAAATCTGCAACGGGAGCGGTTTTATTTAAGCTATAATATTTCATGATTTTTTGTTTGACACGGATTAATTCAAATTGATTTTGCCACGGATTACATGGATTGACACCAATTTTTATTTTATAATTTTTACACCTTCCTGGTTAATTCCGGTTACATACGTTTTATAATCAACACCGATTTTTTCATAAATTTCTTTCATCGTTTGTTCTACTTTATGAGCAGTCTCTTCTTCCTTGCTCAACATAAAAATGGAAGGACCGGAACCCGAAATGCCACCGCCCAGAGCACCGGCGTTTTTACATTTTAATTTCACTTCATCGAAGCCGGGAATGAGCATGCTTCGCACCGGTTCTACAATTACATCTTCCAGGGAACGACCGATTAACGCACAATCATTTTTCATAAAGCCCATTATGAGGCCGCCGATATTTCCCCATTGTTTTATCGCGTCTTTCAGCTGAACTTCCTTTCTTAAAATTTGCCGTGAATCGGAAGTGCGCACTTCTATTTGCGGATGCACAATCGTTACAAATAAATCAGGAGAATTTAACGCAATAATATCCAAAGGAAAAATGGAACGAATTAAAGTAACGCCACCATAAATACAAGGTGAAACATTATCGGCATGTTTCACTCCACCGGCCAGTTTTTCTCCATTCATTGCGAAGCGAACCAAATCTTCTTTTGAAAATATATTTCCCAATAAATGATTGGCTGCAACAACGGCGCCTGCTGCACTCGCAGCGCTGGAACCGAGGCCACTGCCGGG
>JAHEZB010000242.1 GCA_023251285.1 Chitinophagaceae bacterium
TATGCGTTAGCAAAAGGCATGCGGCTTGGTTATTTACCTTCATCATATTTGCCAGCTGCAAAAAAAGGTTATGACGGAATTATAAAAAAGTTTATTACGAATGATCATGGACAAACAAATTTGGAAGGAACGGTGAGCGTTTCAGGATTAGGTGGAAAACCATACCGGAATGGAAGCTATGATTATTATATTCATGAAAAAGTAGTAAGGAATGACCCTAAAGGCGTTGGTGCATTTTTACTCGCTTCTGATGAAATGGAAATGCTTCCCACGCTTTCTTTGGGCAAAGGAAAAACAGTAACTCTTGATTATTATTTCAATCATGAAACGAGAAAGGACATCTTCGGAAAACCAGAGCAATTCCATTATATCTGGGAGGAAAAGGATAACAATGGCTATTCAATGTTTGGAAATATTTTTCATAAATACGGCGTGCAGACAAACTCTTTGAAAACAGCGCCTACATTGGAAAATTTGAAGAATAGCTCTATTTACATCATCGTTGATCCGGATAATGAAAAAGAAAGCGAACATCCAAATTATATCAATGAGAATGATATTAATTCCATTTATACCTGGGTGAAAAAGGGAGGAGTGCTATTATTGTTTAGCAATGATTCCGCCAATGTTGAATTTGCGCATTTCAACAAGCTCGCAGCAAGGTTTGGTATTCAGTTTGATTTCGATTGTATCAACAAAGAAACCGGCCGGAATTTTGAGATGGCAAAAATAGATGTTAACCCAGGCAATAAGATCTTTAAAAATATCAGCAAAGTTTACATCAAAGAATATTCTTCGCTTTCTGTAAAGCCACCTGCAATTACTGTTCTTAAAGAAGGAAATATCAATGTGGCTGCTATTGCTAAAGTGGGCAAAGGAGCCGTATTTGCGGTTGGCGATCCGTGGTTTTATAATGAATATACGGACGGAAGAAAAATTCCTCCGGATTTTCAAAACTATCAGGCGGCTGAAGATCTTGTGAAATGGGCCATTGAGCAAACAAAATGATTAAGTAGAAAAGCGGATTATTTGTTTGTTTACTGAAAGAGAATAATTAGAATGAAACTATTAAAACATATCATTTTTTCGACAGCAACTTTTTTGTTGCTTGTCATGTTATGTAATAATTGTTTTTGCCAAAACGGAATTAAAAAAATTATTGTTGATAAAAATGGCAAAGGAAATTTCACTTCTATTCAAAATGCAATTAACAGTCTCGCCGATTCTTCAACAAAACCGCGAATTATATTTATTAAAAATGGAAACTATGATGAGAAAATTTTTATCACGAAAAATAATGTGATTCTCGAAGGGGAAAACCGCGATAAAGTCATCATCACACAGGCGATTGCCAGAGATGAATGGAGGTGTTCTCATGCAGATGATTGGGGAGTAGCGACCATGAATATTAATGGCAATGATATTACTTTGAAAAATCTTACGATAGAGAACAGTTATGGTTTTGATCACAAAGCAAATGTTGTTGTGAATTGTAAAGCTGATACGATTACGCACAAAAAGGCAATTTCTCCAAGCGGCCATCAAATGGCTCTGCGGACAATGAACGCCACGAGATTGAAAGCCTTTCATGTTCATTTTAAATCATTTGCCGGTGATACAGTAAGTCCGTGGAATGTGCAGGA
The DNA here is from genome assembly GCA_023251285.1 of Chitinophagaceae bacterium. GTDB lineage: Bacteria > Bacteroidota > Bacteroidia > Chitinophagales > Chitinophagaceae > Ginsengibacter. Next base: position 1,644 of record JAHEZB010000242.1, read on the forward strand.
TGGAATGTTTTATTTTAAAGATTGCATAATGGAAGGCGGCGTCGATTTTTACTGTCCAAGAGGCTGGGCCTATGCTGAAGATTGTAAGTTTTTTGCCAATACGGGACCCGCAAGTATCTGGCATGATGGTTCTGAAAATGAAGATTCAAAAACGGTTTTGAAAAATTGTTCTTTTGACGGATTTAAAAATTTTAACCTGGGGCGTTATCATAAGGACGCACAGTTTTATTTGATCAATTGCCACTTTTCAAAAAATATGGCTGACCGGGATATTTATCTTGTTCCTACTTCAAATATTATTAAATGGGGCAGGAGGGTTTACTATTACAATTGCCATCGGGAAGGAGGCGATTATGATTGGTTTAAAAATAATCTGACAACGGCAAAAGATTCTCCATCCGCTGATGAAATCAATGCTGAGTGGGTTTTTAAAAACAGGTGGAGTATCAAGTGAAAATAAAAAATGAAACAATAAAACTGGTGCTTCTTGAAAAATAGTGGAAACGAAAGAACATAAGGGTAATAAGGTTTGATTGAGTTAGTTCGGGGATTATTACTAAGGTTAATAAGGTCTTAATGACAAGAAAAATATGCCAGGACAACATTATTTCCTTTAATAATAGAATCGCAAAATCTCTAATTTACCTTATTACAATATCGCGGAAAAAATGACGAAGAACTATAAAATTTGAATAAAAAATATGAAATTATCTCGCTATACTTTAAAAAATATTTCCTCCGAAAATGTGGTTGTTCCGGATCAGGAAATTTTAGATTTGCCGGAAAAAGTTTTGCAATTTGGAACAGGAATGCTGCTTCGTGGTTTACCGGATTATTTTATTGACAAAGCTAACAGAAAAGGTATTTTCAATGGACGAACCGTTGTGGTAAAAACAACCTCAAGAGGCGATGCTGCTGCATTTGATAAGCAGGATGGATTATATACTTTATGCGAAAGGGGCATTGTTAATGGTGAAAAAATTGAAGAAAATATTATCAGTTCTTCTATAAGCCGTGTGTTGATTGCACAAAAAGATTGGGGCGAAATTTTGGAATGCGCACACAACCCGGACCTTAAGATCATTATTTCAAATACAACAGAAGTAGGTATTCAATTGGAAAATGATGATATCCGGCATTATCCACCGAATTCTTACCCGGGAAAATTGCTCGCATTTTTGTATGAAAGATTTATAGCTTTTAACGGAAGCGATGAGAGCGGATTTGTAATTGTTCCTACAGAACTGATTTTGGAGAACGGTAAAAAACTGGAGTCAATTGTTTTGGAACTGGCACATTTAAATTCTTTGGAAGATGATTTTATCGAGTGGCTTGAAAAATCCAATTACTTCTGTAATTCGCTTGTAGACAGGATAGTAACAGGAATGCCTGATAAAGAAATCAGAACGTCGATTGAAAATGAATTGGGTTATACAGATGACTTATTGATTGTGAGCGAAGTATATTCTTTATGGGCGATTGAAGGCGATGAAAAAATAAAAAGCATTTTATCTTTTGCCGAAGCTGATGCCGGAGTAGTGATTGAACCAAATATTGAGCTTCATCGTGAATTAAAATTGCGTTTGTTGAATGGTACGCACACAATTACCTGCGGGGTTGCTTTTCTTTCAAATTGCGACACGGTTCAACATGCGATGGAAGACGAAAACCTTTCCGGTTTTATTTCAGATCTGATGAATTATGAAATCGCTCCGTCGATTCCATATGAAATAGATGAAGCTACAAAACAGGTTTTTATATCTAAAGTACTCGACCGTTTTCGTAATCCACACATCAATCATTATTGGAAAAATATTACATTAAATTATAGCTCAAAGCTTCGCCTAAGGTGCATTCCGCTGTTGATTAATTATTATAAAAACAATGAGGAAATTCCTCGATTATTTGCTTTAGGATTTGCTGCTTACCTTTATTTTATGAAAGCGGTGAAGCAAAATGGTAAAGATTTTTATGGAGAATTTAATGGACATCCATATTTAATAGAAGATGATAAGGCCGAAATGTTTTTTCATCTTTGGAATGAAAAGTCTACTGATGGAATTGTAAAAGAAGTTTTAAAAAATGAATCGCTATGGAGTTATGATCTTACACAACTTCCTGGTTTCAAGGAAACAGTAACTCAAAATTTAAATTCTATTATAACAAACGGAATGAAAGCAACTTTGCAAGAAGTTCATCCCGAAAAATTATTTATATCCAATGAATCATAAAGTAACAAAAGTTCATCCTCACGATAATGTATTGGTCGCATTGAGTGATCTTGCTGTCAATGAAAAAGTCGAGTATAACGGCGATGAATACACGTTAATTGACCGCGTTCCCGCAAAGCATAAATTTGTAATGAATAATATGCAGCCGGGCGATGAATTATTGATGTATGGCGTATTGGTTGGGAAAGCACAAACGTTTATTCCTAAAGGCGGAAGAATTACTACATCTAATGTAAAGCATGCTGCCAGTGGCTTTGAAGTGGGAGAGAGGAAACTGAAATGGCCTAAACCAGATGTTTCTAAATTTACCAACATGACTTTTATGGGTTTTCATCGTGCCGATGGAAAAGTGGGGACTGCCAATTACTGGCTGGTAATTCCACTGGTTTTTTGTGAGAACAGAAACATTGAAGTGCTGCGTGAAGCTTTGGTAAATGAACTGGGTTATGGGAGAAATCAAAACAAAAAACTGGAAGTTTCCAAACTCGTCGATCTTTATAAAGAAGGCAAGAACATAGATGAAATTTTACGTGCCGACACTTCTGTTCAGACAGAAGAAATTAAAAAGCAAAGGGTTTTTCGGAATGTGGACGGCATTAAGTTTTTATCACATGAAGGCGGTTGTGGTGGAACAAGAGATGACGCGCAGACGTTATGTGGGTTGCTTGCCGGATATATCACTCATTCAAATGTAGCAGGAGCAACGGTTTTGAGCCTTGGATGTCAAAATGCACAGGTTGGCATTTTGCAGGAGGAAATAAAAAAGCGGGATAAAAATTTTTCAAAGCCACTGTATATTTTAGAACAACAACAAATCGGGCGAGGCTCTGATATGATTTCAAAAGCGATTAAACAAACATTTGCAGGATTGATAGAGGCTAATAAAATTGTAAGAAAACCTGCGCCGTTAAGTAAGCTTTGTATCGGCCTTGAATGTGGTGGCAGCGATGGCTTCAGCGGGATTTCTGCAAATCCTGCCATCGGTTATACGTCTGATTTATTAGTAGCTTTAGGTGGTTCGGTCATACTTTCCGAATTTCCTGAACTATGTGGTGTGGAGCAAAATTTAAGTGACCGCGCTGTTACAAAAGAC
>JAHEZB010000243.1 GCA_023251285.1 Chitinophagaceae bacterium
CCGTCAACCGAGGTCACGGTTTCCCATTTCAAATTAGGAGAAGCATAATTTACAATAGAAAACGGTGCAGATCCGCCGGCGGAAGAATTATAACCATTATTAATTCCGATTTGTTGGGAGGCACCGGCTGGTATTCCATCCTGGCTTCCTGTTTGGCCCCAGCCTAAACGCAAAGCGAGGTTATTCAGGGTTTTATTATCTTTTAAGAAACTTTCCTGGCTGATCACCCATTTTGCTCCAACCGAAGGAAAGTAAGCGTACTTATTATTAGTACCAAATCTGCTGGAACCATCTGCTCTGAAAGTAGCCGTTAATAAATATTTATCTAAATAATTAAAACTTCCCCTTGCAAAATAAGATTGTAACTCTACACTAGGATCAACATAAGAGCTGGTTCTTAAATTTGCCTGGTTTCCGGACTGCATATTGTTATAATACGGGAAAGGCAATTTCTGCCCACCGGGAATATTCCAGTTAAACCCATACACAGAAGTCGACTGATTTTTATAACTTGTAGTCCAATACTCATAACCACCTACCAGATTTAGTTTTAAATTTTGACTTATATTACCATTATAAGTAAGTGTGTGGGTAATTGTTTGAGAAAAAAGTTGAGCATTCGCCACTGTTGCCTCACCTTTACCATCTGCATTTCCTCCGGTAGCTGCTATCAAGCCCTGCATTTGCACTTTTCTGATACCGGTTCCATAATTAGCACCATATAGAAGCTCATACTCTAAATTTGGTAAAATTTTATAAGCTCCGCTTATACTTCCTAAAAGAGTCGTTACGTTGTTTCTATCATCATAATAAGAAGATAAGGCCACCGGATTGATTTGTCCGCTTGGATTAGTCTGATTAAAACTACCATCACTCCTAACCAATGCCAGCGTTGGATTCCAGTTCATAGCAGCACTTATCAGGTTACCAGTACTTCCGGCGTTCGTTGATATTGGGGCAATCTGTTCCGTATAATTTGAAGCGGTAAAATTAAAGTTAATATTCAATTTATTATCTATAAATCTATGCTGACCGGAAAAAGTAGCCAAATACTTTTTTAAGCCACTTTTAAGAATAATTCCTTGCTGATCTGAGGCAAGAAAAGAAGACCTGTAACTTCCTTTCTCATTACCACCGCTGAGAGATACGTTGTAATTTTGTGTTACCGCATTTCTAATTATTTGTTTGAACGGATTTAAGCTTTGTCCGGAATCGGAAGCAATATTATAGTTTTTCAAAGCACTGCGATATTGACTCGCACTTAATACATCAGCATCCTTCATCAATCCGCTAATACCAACAGAAGCACCAAAATCAACCCTCATTTCTCCAGGAAGGCCTTTTTTTGTGGTTATAATAATTACACCATTTGCACCTCGTGAACCATAGATAGCGGATGCAGATGCATCCTTCAAAACATCAAAAGAGGCAATATCATTTGGATTCAAATAAATCAATGGATTCACATCCGGAAGACTGCCAAGTCCGGAAATCCCTAAACTAGGACGAGGGCTTCTTCCATCAAGAGGCACGCCATCAACTACATACAACGGTGTTGTTCCGCCTCTTATAGAATTGTTACCCCTGATCTTAACAGTAGTAGCTGCACCTGGTTGTCCGCTGTTCATGCTAACTTCAAGCCCGGCTACTTTTCCGGTCAATAATTGATCTGGTGAGGCAATAACGCCTTTATTAAAATCCTTCGCAGTTACATGAGAAATTGCCGCGGTCAAATCTCTTTTTTGACTGGTCCCATATCCGGTTACGACCACCTCAGAAAGATTAGCCGCAGTATTTACCAATTGGACTACCACATTGGAAGCAGAAGTAATATCGACTCTTTTGGTTTCAGACCCTACATAACTGATTGACAGTTGTTTCGCGTTTGCAGGTACATTGATGGAGAAGTTGCCGGAACCGTCGGTTGTTACACCCGATCTTTGTCCCACCACTGTTACCGAAGCACCCACTAAAGGAGTACCATCAGGGGCAGTAACCTTTCCGGTTACAGTTCGTTGTTGCGCAATCGATTGCATAAGACAGCAGAACATAAACAGCCCAAAAAGAAGGAGTTTCTTTCTCATAATAACGATTTAATAATTGATGAATTGTTATGTAAATTAAACACATTTGTTAAACAAACAAAAAAAGTTTTTTGATTCTATGCTTTTCTGAAAATTTTAACATTTATTCAAAAAATATTTTGTATAAGTCATATTTTTGTCAATCAGTTGTTAATGAGGATGTTACAATTAACTTTACAATGATGGTAAAGGCCCTAAGATTTGCAAATTTATAATCTTAAGTATTTTTTCTTTTCCTGGATTCTTGAATCATTAGCAATAATGTTTATCGAAAATCTGCTTTGATTTCACGAATCTTTGTTCGGAACTTTTAATCGTCAGTAAGTATAGAATATTTCGTTAATTTCATTTCTATGAAGCGTTCTTCTTTTATTCTGATCGTTTGCTTTTTCATCATTTCCTGCAATTCCTCAAAACGGCTGAATCTACCTGACAGAAATAGCGCTGCGATGTCAGGAGATCAATTCTACAAAAGCGTTTTTTCTGAAAGTCGTGTGGAAAGAGAAACGCACGCAAAGAATGAAATTCTCAGTGGAAATGTGCCGCAGTTTCTAAGAAAAATGGTAAAAATAAAAACATCAGTCACCGTGGACAATGGCAAAAAAATCAACGCTTATTATTTCGTAATTCCGGATTATTTGTCCACCGGCTCTGATAAAAATTTTGCAAGAATTCCGCTCACTCCTATGACGGCACAGCGAATCGCAGACAGCCTGCATTGTTTTTTACCTACCAGAAAAATCGTAAACGATATTTACAAAAAAGCAAAAGTAAAATTGGAACCAGTGCCCATGTATGCTTTTCGCGACAGCGCTGTAACCATGTATCAGCATAATCTGATTATTGAAGGCCAGAGAAAATTACGAAAAGGCTTAATTGCAGGAATAAAAAAAGATGTGGTAATCACTGAAAAACTTTCCCGCGATTCAAAGCCAGACAGAGTCGCAATTTATAGCTGGCAAAAATTGGATGGAAAACCGATACAGCCTTTATATACGGGCCATGTAAATTGGTACGTCGATTATAGTCATGGAATACGACTGGTTTACAGAACGATTTATGTAAATAAAAAGCCGGTCGATTATATAGACATATTGAAAGATAAAAATCTGCGAAGGTTATTATGTGATGAAGAATACTGCGATTGTTACAGGTATGATACAACAGATGCCGCCACTATCTCCGCTAAATAAAACGCACTTGTAAACTGATATGCTTTTGCAGGAAAAGAATTTAATTCTGAAATACAAGTTTCAACAAACAAATAAATATCCCGATTTTCAGTTCTGCTCAGACCCCATATTTCCTCTTTACCTCTCTATCAGTTTCCCGGGCTTTAATGGTTTCTCTTTTATCGTAAATCTTTTTCCCCTTACCGAGGCCGATTTCAATTTTTGCAAAGCCGCTTACAGAAAAAAATATTTTTAGCGGAACAATGGTATAGCCTTTTTCTTTGATCTTGTTTTCCAGCTTGCGCAACTCCTTTTTTTGCAGTAATAACTTACGTTCCTGCATTGGCTCATGATTGTAATGAGTGCCAAAATTATATTCAGAGATATGAAGGCTTTTTACAAATAATTCTCCCTTATTAAAAATGCAATAACTGTCATTGAAACTTGCTTTGCCGGCGCGAAGCGATTTTATTTCCGTGCCGGTTAATACAATGCCTGCAACATATTTTGTCTCGATGTTGTATTCGTAATACGCTTTGCGGTTGCTTAAATCCATAATAAAAAAAACAGCAGGAATTGATTCCTGCTGCAAAGTTTCATTTTTTATAATTAATCATTGAACAAAATCAATAACTGTTTCAGTTTTTCTTTCAAATCTTTCCTGGAGACAATAAAATCCAAAAAACCATGCTCCAATAGAAATTCACTTCGTTGAAATCCTGGCGGCAGGTCTTTTTTGATCGTTTCTTTGATTACGCGCGGACCGGCAAAGCCAATCAGTGCGCCCGGTTCAGCCATGATGACATCGCCGAGCATTGCAAAAGAAGCGGTCGTGCCTCCAAAAGTAGGATCCGTGCAAAGAGAAAAATAAGGAATTTTAGCATCAGAAAGCAACGACAATCTTCCTGAAGTTTTTGCCAGTTGCATTAATGAAAATGCGCTTTCCATCATCCTTGCTCCCCCACTTTTGTTGATGATCATAAATGGAATTTTATGCTCAATGCAATAATCGCAGGCAAGTGAAATTTTTTCTCCCATCACGCTTCCCAAACTGCCCCCAATAAATTCAAAATCCATGGCTGCAATGACAATATCCATATTATCCACTTTTCCATGCGCAACAGTGATTGAATCGTGAATCGTGGATTTGGAACGCGTTTCCTCTAACCTTTGTGAATACGGTTTGAGATCGACAAAACCGAGATAATCTTTAGATTTTATATTTGCGAAAAGCTCTTCATATTCTCCATTATCAAAAAGAATTTCAAAATATTCTGCACTTCCGATGCGGTGGTGATATTCACATCTTGGACAAACAAATAAATTTTCCCTCAGTTCAGTAACGGTGCACGTATATCTGCATTGCGGGCATTTTGTCCACAATCCATCAGGTGCTTCTTTTTTATCCTTCGTAGAAGTAGTGATCCCTTTTTTTATTCTTCGAAACCATCTTCGTTTCGTTTCTTCGGTCTCACCTTCTTCTCCTGCAAGATTTGCATCAAAATCTTCGTCTTGTTTCATTGTTGTTTTTTAAGTATCAGGTATGCGATATCAGAAATCCCCATTAAAATGTAATAAAACAAATTCAAAATACAGCAAAGCAACAAATAACGTCATTTCGTATTCTTAACTCTTCTAAAAGCATTCTAAACGCACTAAACGAATCTAAACTCTCTGACCTGCTAAGCGATGGT
>JAHEZB010000244.1 GCA_023251285.1 Chitinophagaceae bacterium
ATTTGTACGTTTGTTGATGGACGATTTTATTTTGAATTGCGGTGTGCCACATCTTTTATTTGAGAATGAAAAGATCCGGTTTTCAGATTCATAAAAAAATAAACACATTTTTAAAATTCTCTGTACTTTACAACGCATTATATTTCGCTGCAAAATATTTTATTAAGAAAAAACTACTTTTTATGCAAGACCAGGTAATTCCGGCGGACGTTGAACCGCACAAAAAAGGCAAACATCCAAAGGCTCTGTATGTACTTTTCCTAACCGAAATGTGGGAGCGGTTCGCTTACTATCTGATGGTGGGAATTTTATTGCTTTACCTGATTGATGGTAATACCGGTAAAGGAATGACAGAAAAAATGGGCGCGGATGTGGTCGGAAGTTTTATTGCTCTTGTTTATCTCACTCCTTTCATTGGCGGCCTTATCGCCGACAGGTATTTGGGGTATATCAGGTCGATTTTCCTTGGTGGAAGTTTGATGGCGCTCGGATATTTTGGTTTAGCACTTCCGGGCAATACCGCTTTATATGTATCACTATTATTGATTATCGTAGGCAACGGGTTTTTCAAACCCAACATTTCTACCATTCTCGGGAATATTTACAATCGTCCCGACTTGAAACCTTTAAAAGACAATGCTTACAACATCTTTTATATGGGAATTAATATTGGCGCCCTCATTTGTAATTTTGTTGCCGCATATCTGAGAAATCAATACGGCTGGGGATATGCGTTTGCGGCAGCAGGCGTGGGACTCGTTATCGGCTTGATTATCCTGGCCTCGAATCTACCAAAAGTTAGAATCGGTGAAGTAACCAAAGAGCGAAGAGCTGAAGACATGCCATTAAGCAAAATTTTTGGCTATGTTTTTTTACCGGCAATTATCGCTGCTATTTTCGGCTGGCTTGTTCCTTCGTTAATTTTTGGAACGACCATCATGGGAAGCAAATCGAATGATGCTTTCATCTTTGCCTGTCTTCCGATTATCGCCTTTTATGTATCCCTTTATGTAAAAGCAACCGGGCAGGAGAAAAGGGGAATTGGCGCCCTGTTATTCATTTTTGGAATCTCTATTATTTTCTGGACTATTTATAATCAAAATTCTACCGGCCTTACGTTGTGGGCACAAAAACATACGGACAGAACCGTATCGCCTACTGCAGAAAAAGTAGCTGGGACACTCGGCTTTCTTCAAACAGTAAGTGATACTCCACGTCTTACTGATAAGGTGGATGAGTATTTTGTTCCCATAAAAGATCATTCAACTGTTGCAGCTCCTTACGGAGAAAATACTGTAAAGCTGACCGATGGAAATATTGTAGATAAAAAAACGAACATCGTCCAGGTAATGGGACCAGATCCCTATTTCGATAACGTGCCTAAGGATGAATGGCCTGCTGGCGGCAGCGAAAAATTGGCCAACACGGAATTATTTCAGTCAATCAACCCACTGTTCATAATCATCCTTACGCCCTTACTTGTTTTTCTTTTTAGCTATCTGCGAAAAAGGAATAAAGAACCATCTACAGCTGCCAAGTTTGGAATGGCTTTATTTATTTCGGGACTTTCATCACTTGTAATGGTCTTTGCAATCATGTCGGTTTCGTCAGTTTATCTGCATAAAACGTCACCTTACTGGCTTTGGGGAACGTATTTTGTTTTCACGATTAGCGAATTATTATTAAGCCCGATTGGGTTGTCACTTGTATCAAAGCTCGCCCCCGCAAGGCTGACTGCGTTGCTTATGGGTGGATGGTTTTTATCTACAGCTATTGGTGGGAAAGTGGCGGGAATAATGACCAGTTTCTGGGACGACTTTACCGATAAAAAAGTGTTTTTCCTGATATTGGTAGTCGCCGCTTTTATCGGAGGCATTTTAATTTTCACCAGGCTCAAATCTTTAAATTCGATTGTAAAAGAAAAAACGGGATCAGCATAAATTATAAATCAATATACATAGCCAGGGTGAGAGTGCCATTTTGGAGGTTCCTTAAGATTTGACGCACAACAAAAAGAGAAATATTGACAATTTTAATTTTCTGTTGTGCAACATGCATCTTTTTGCATTTTAAAATTCTATGACTACTAAGCTCACTTTAGGTATTAATGAAGGTAAAGCGCAATAGATTGCCAGTTCGATAATAATTAATCCCCAGTATATTGGTCAAAAACAAATTGGAATGGAAAAATGTAGATCTGCAAAACCTGAAACTTTTTAAACAAAACTCATAATCTCGTATTTTTTTCCAAGGATTTTTTCATCATCAGCGGCGAGCCAATTGTGTAACATAGTAGCATAAACACTTTTGAAATCAACCGTAAATTTTAAATCTCCTTCATTCAAATCATTCAAATCACACATCGGATTTAATAACCCTTTTTGTTTTAAACCACCACCAATAAAAAACATATTGTTTGCAGTTCCATGATCAGTTCCGCCGCTCGCATTTTGCGCCACTCTTCGTCCAAATTCACTAAAAGTCATAATCGCTACATCCTCAAAGCGGTTGTTACTTTTTAAATCTTTTACGAAAGCACTCACTGCGTCATTCAATTCGGTAAACAATCTCTTTTGCTGGTTTTCCTGGTTCACATGTGTATCAAAACTGCCGAGGCTTACGTAATAAACTTTGGTATTGATATCACTCAATATAAGCGAACAAATGGTTTTTAAATTCTTGCCTAATTGCGTCGACGGGTACATTTGAGAAGATGGATGACGCCTGCTTTGTGCATAAATATAATCGGCGCTTTCGAGCGTTTCACTTAATGTTTTGTATAAATAATCCACTGCCGCTTCTTGGTGATCATGAGAAGCATTTATTTCTTTAAAATATCTTTCGTTGCTGGAGTTGTATAATTGTTTTGGATCTCTTAAAGCCAGTCCTTTCAGGTTTTCACCTTTCAAAGCAAGGCTGAGCACGTCATCTATTTCTAATGCCTGTGTAGGTTTGCCGCAACCATCGCATTGTGCATCCAGGTAGCGGCCCAGCCAACCGGATGTAACGTACTGATTGCTGTCGCTCGCGCTTTGCCAGATATCCATACTGCGAAAATGAGAGTGATCCGGATTGGGATAGCCGACATTATTCATAATTCCCAAACTTCCTTCATCAAATAAATCTTTGAAAAAAGGCAGCGCAGGATTTAGTCCGGCTTCATCTGTAATTTGCAACGCCTGCTGCTTTTGAATCCCTAATTTAGGTCTTGATTTATAATAAATATCGTTTCTGATAGGAATCACTGTATTCAATCCATCGTTGCCTCCACTGAATTGCAACACAACCATTACTTTATTTCCCGGTGGCACTACAGCCTTTTTTTCAAAGGCTTTTAAAAATTTCGGCATCATCAAAGATGCTGAAGCGAGCGAGCCAATTTGCAAAAATTCTTTACGTTTGAAAAGCATAAAACACGTTATTTATTCGTTTACTGAAATGAATATGACATGGTCATTCTGCATCGCATTAGCACAACTGATATTCAGGGGTGCTCATCAGTTCTATTATTGTCGATTTTATAAATCCTTCTCTGGATGTATTGTCCACATATCTTTTTAACACATTTGGGTTGATGGAATTTTTGGTTTGAAGGACAATGTCATTCACTCTTCCAAAAAGATTTTCCCTTGATGTTTGGTCAAATACTTTTACCACGGAAGTCCAATCAACAGTAGTTTGAAGTTGATTTGCCTTGCCATTTTTATCAACACCTTCCATTCCCATCATCGTATCGTCATCATCTTTTGGCTTTATTAAAAAGGCTTCCGCGTTGGTAACAATCTGAGCCAGTCGCATTCTAAACATCAACGCGCTGCTGTCTATCCAGTTTTTTCCTCCGGGCCAGCCAGCCACATTTGGAGGATAAAACAAAACCTGTCCCAGCACTCTTTGAAACAACAATTGCGCTTCAGGTTTTTGCATTTCCATCGGAATTAATCTTCTGACTCCAACAATTAGCTCTACAGGAGATTTTATCCTTGTTCCAATATTTTTTTCTGCATAAAACCAGTCACTCAAAAAAATCTCTTTCATGAGTTTTTGCAGATTGTAATTATCGCGAAAAAATTTTTCTGCCAGGTGTTCAACTTTCTGCTCATCAATGTCCTCGTTTACAAAATATTTATAAATTTTTGCGGTGATAAATTTTGCGGTTGCTTTTTGTTCCAAAATAATATCAATGATATCATCTCCATCAAAATTTCCGGTTTTACCGAGAAAGGTTTTACTGCCGGTATCGTGCAAAAAAGGACGATTTACAAATTCTCCTTTTACATTGAAACCCCAGCCGGTATAAGCTCTTGCGGCTTCACGTATATCTGTTTCTGTATAAGTTCCTCTGCCCATTGTAAAAAGCTCCATCACTTCGCGCGCAAAATTTTCATTGGGATGTTGTTTCCTGTTTCGCTGGTTATTCAGAAAAGAAAGCATTGCAGGCGACTTGCTTACTTCACGAAGCAAATCCCCAAAATTCCCGAGCGCATTTTGACGGATAACGTTTAGAAGCTGTTGTTGAAAATAAATATTTACTACCCTGCATGCAAAATGCCCATGCCAGAATAAACTCATTTTTTCTCTCAATTGCGCTTCACTGTTTATCATTTCATTCAGCCAGGTAAGATTCAGATTTTTGATGTCATCAACAGATTGTTTGCGCAGTTCCTTTTTTTGGTCCTGGGTTAGCTTTTGCATTTGACCTAAATCCTGCAGTCCCTTCATTAGTCCATCAAAAGTGTTGGTAGCCACATTTAATTCCGCCGGCTTTTTAGAAGATGTTTTCTCTAAAACTTTATATAACTCTTTTTGTGAAGTATCTGCAAGTTCATTTACGTTTTCGGCCATTGGCCCAAAAGCAGCACGCCAAAGCAAATGCTGGTTTTTTAACTGATTGGATATTGACATATTAATCTATTGAGAAAAAGAAGGAAAATCTGTTTGAAAAA
>JAHEZB010000245.1 GCA_023251285.1 Chitinophagaceae bacterium
GGAATGGCAATTACTGGAATTTGGAGACCATAAAAAAACTGATAGATAAATTCCCTGAAGGACAGATTGTGATCAAAGTCGATGGCGTTGTTGTTGGCTGTGCGCTTTCTATTATTGTAAATTATAACCGCTTTGGTGATACGCATACTTACAAACAAATTACCGGCAATTATACCTTCAGTACTCATGATCCTGAAAACGGAGATGTGCTTTATGGGATTGAAATTTTCATTCATCCGGATTACCGGGGATTGCGGTTGGGAAGGCGTTTGTATGATGCACGAAAAGATTTGTGCGAACATCTGAATTTACGTGCAATCATTTTTGGTGGCCGTATTCCTGAGTATCATAAATTTGCTGACACACTTTCGCCGAAAGAATTTATTCAAAAAGTAAAGCGCAAAGAAATTTTTGATCCCGTACTTTCATTTCAACTTGCCAATGATTTTCATGTAAAAAAAGTGTTGAAAAATTACATGCCTGAAGATGCGCAAAGCAAAGAATTTGCGACGTTGTTGCAATGGGATAATGTGTATTATACGAGTGAAGCAAAAACGTTATTCAATGCAAAAACGTACGTACGTTTGGGATTAATTCAATGGCAAATGCGCCCTTATAGAAACATGGATGAAATGTTTACACAGGTAGAATTTTTTATAGATTCTATTTCTGCGTATAAAAGTGATTTTGCCTTGTTGCCTGAACTTTTCAATGGCCCATTGCTCGCAGAATTTAATGAAATGTCTGAGGCGGAAGCGATGCGTGCGTTGGCCAAATATACTCCTGATTTCAGAAAACGTTTTCGGGAGCTTGCTATCAAATACAATGTAAATATCATCACCGGAAGTGTGCCAAGCATCGAAGGAAATGTTTTAAAAAATATAGGTTATTTGTGTCACCGGAATGGAAATATTGACCAGTATGAAAAGATCCACATCACGCCGGATGAATCAAAATTTTGGGGAATCCGCGGCGGCGAAACTTTGAAGGTTTATGAAACTGATGCCGGCAAAATAGGCATCCTGATTTGTTATGATGTAGAGTTTCCAGAGTTGCCAAGATTACTAGCAGAGCAGGGAATGCAAATTCTATTTGTTCCATTTTTGACCGATACACAGAATGCCTATAACCGTGTGCGTTATTGTGCGCAGGCGCGTGCAATAGAAAATGAATGTTTTGTCGCAATTACCGGATGTATTGGCAATCTTCCGAAAGTGGAAAACATGGATATACAATATTCACAATCAGCTGTTTTCACTCCATGCGATTTTGCTTTTCCATCGAACGGAATAAAAAGTGAAGCGACTGCAAACACTGAAATGGTGCTGATTGCCGATGTTGATCTTTCTCTTTTGCATGAATTACATACTTATGGCAGCGTCAGAAACCTTAAAGACAGAAGGACTGATTTTTACGAATTGTTTTTGAAAGGACAATCATCGATCTAGACTATTACTCCTCAATCTTTCTCTTCTTTGGCTTTATTCTTGTAATTTTTCCAAAGCACCTGTATTCAAGAATTTATGGAAGTCAATCAAAATCAAAAGGAGGAGATAGACAAAAAGGCTGATAAAATAAAAAAGAAATCTTCTTTTATCTGGCTCGGCAGCTACATTACGGTCGGTTTAATTGCGCTGACAGCTTACATTCTATTTCGCCTTCATGTTTTTGATCTTTTAGGCACATACAGAATAACACTTCAAAAACTTTCTCTTGCTATATTTTTTGCGGTCCTTATTTTATCTGCTACCAAGCTCATTGAACTTGAGATCCAAAAAAGATCAAAGGGGAAATACAATCGGTATAATCTAATTCAACTAACCAACTTACTAAGCATTATCGCAGTAGCCATTCTTATTGTTTCATTTTTATTTGCCAACTGGTATGCTGCCGCGCTTTCACTGGGACTGATTTCACTGATTTTAGGGTTTGCATTACAAACGCCCATTTCATCATTCATTGGCTGGATTTATATCATTATCCGAACGCCTTACCGCATCGGCGACCGGATAGAAATTAATAGCTTTAAAGGCGATGTCATTGAAATTGGATATGTGGATACAACACTTTGGGAATTTGCCGGCGATTATCTTACTAATGATTTACCAAGTGGCCGACTGATTCGCTTTCCAAACAGCCTTGTACTTCAATCAGCGGTTTTTAATTATTCGTGGGAGGATTTTAAATTTATCTGGAATGAAATCCCTTTTCATGTGGCTTATGAAAGTGATTTGGATTTTGTTGAAAAAACAATAAAAAAAGTGACATCCGCTGAATTAGGACCGCAAATGAGTGACAGAGTCACGGAGTTAAGAAAAATGATAAAAGATTCACCGATAGATGAAATAGAGATCAAAGAGTATCCTTATGTTAGTTTTCGAATCAACGATAATACCTGGGTAGAAGTAACGGTAACGTACCTTGTTCCTCCGAAGAAAGCAGCTACAATCCGCACTGAGATTATCCGTAACATCCTGGCAGAATTCAATAAGGCGGCGGATAAAGTTTTGTTTCCAAATGGCAATTCAAGGTAGGAGATTAATTATTGAATTATTAAATTATTTGAATTATTGAAATCGCAATTCATTCAATCTGCTTGATTTTTTGAAAATACAAATCGTCATTATTTCTTCTTTTACTAAATATATCCCAATGTAAAATTCCTTTTATTCAGGCTAATCCTTTGGATGGATAATTCATGTACATTCGTGACATTCCCCCCTGAAGCGAAATCAGTCGGGCAGGGGTGACAAAAAAAAGAAAATATGCAAACAATCCGTTGGGGAATCATTGGCTGTGGGGACGTCACAGAGATGAAAAGCGGCCCTGCGTTTAATAAAGTAAAAAATTCCACGCTTGTCGCTGTAATGCGTCGTGATAGGGAAAAAGCAAAAGATTATGCGAAAAGGCATGGTGTTCCAAAATGGTATCAGGATGCAAATGACTTAATCAATGATGATGAAGTGAATGCCATCTATATCGCCACTCCGCCTGCGTTTCACGAAGAATATGCAATTGCAGCAATCAATGCCGGAAAGCCGGTTTATATTGAAAAACCAATGGCTTTAAACTTTGAATCTGCAAATATGATTGCAAAAGTAGCAGCGGAAAAAAATGTCAAGGTTTCCGTGGCGCACTACCGGCGCGGACAGCCACTTTTTAATAAAGTAAAAGAATTGCTTAAAGGAAAAGTTATTGGTGATGTTCGTTTTGCACGTTTACAATTTTATAAAAAACAACTTCCAACAGAAGCCCTTGAAGTTCCAAAAGTAGCGTGGCGAATAAATCCCGCTATTGCTGGCGGTGGTTTGTTTCACGACATTGCTCCACACCCGCTCGACCTTATGTATTGGTTTTTTGGCGACATTGAAAAAGCGTCAGGGTATTCTGCAAATCAATCGAAATTCTATAATGCAGACGACATTGTTTCTGGAAATATTCTTTTTAAATCAGGGGTTATTTTTAATGGATTGTGGTGTTTTAATGTAGCGGAAGAAAATGTAAAAGATCTTTGTGAAATTCAGGGTTCTGAAGGAAAGATGCGCTTTCCGATCTTCGAACATAAAAAAATCGAGATCATCAAAAACGGAATTACTGAAGAAATTTTATTTAAACCACTCGAGCATGTGCAACAGCCATTAATACAAAAAATTGTAGATTATTTTTTGGGCAAAGGTCCTAATCCTTGTACTGCCGAAGATGGAGCAAAAGTGATGCAGTTGCTGGATGTATTTACTGGAAAACAGGTTTAGAATACATGGTAAAATTCTCAATGTAGAATTTAGTTGCTCAATACTTTTAATCAAAAAAGAAAAGAAATTCCAGTTAGTGCGATCCGCACCCAATTCTTTAAATACACTTCTCTCAACTTCTTTATCAGGAGTGGTTTTGTAACAGGGTATTTTAGGGTCACGTTATATTTTACCTGACTACGAAACAGTTTATTAATACCAAGCCTTATTTAAAGTAATAATTTGGTCATTTCTCTCTTTCGCTTTAAACCTTTATTCATTTTATTGTCAATTCTTTTGTCTTAAAGAACTTTATACGAAACCAGAGCGTTTCTAACCATTGCTATTATTGAATCTTTGTAATTAAACGATTTATGAAAGAAATTTTCCCTTGTCTTTTCATTTGTACAATTTTTTTTTATTCTACTGCAAAAGCACAGGATTCTACACAAAGAAACGATCCCGATAAATCTTATTTTGAGACCGGGTTGCGCTACCTGAGTAACAATGTTTACCTGGGAAGACATGATTCGTTAAGGATTCCATATCTGACCCCTTCTTTTACTTATTATAATAAATCCGGTTTCTATGCCGGCACTTCACTTTCTTATTTGAATAGTCAAGGAATTAGCCGTATTGATCTGATTGAATTGAATGTAGGATATATGCTAACGCTGCAAAAGTTTTCCGGCGAAATTTCTATTGAGAAGGATTTTTACAATTCCGAAAGTAAAAATGTAAAGTCAGAAACTAAGGGCAGTTTAAATGGAACATTATCTTACAACCTGGGCTTTATTAAACCCCTATTGCAGGGAGGAATTTTATTTAATAAAACAGACGATTATTATGCTGCTCTTGGCCTCGAACATGCTATCTTTTTTGATGATGATAATTTTGAAATGACTCCTTCATTCTTAATAAATGCAAGCACACAGAACTATTACAGTTCCTATTATTCCCAAAGAAAGTATGCAGTTAAAAAAAAGAACCAACCAGGCCATGGCACAATCACAAAGGCTTACTTGCCCAATTCTTCTGAGTTTAAAATAATGGATTACGAATTCAGTTTGCCCCTCGATTATTCTGCAGGAAAATTTATTTTTGATTTTACACCCACATTTGCAGATCCGGTGAATCCCAATGTGGTAGTGGTGACGATCACACCTGCTTCAGGCATTTCAGTCACTAAAACAAGGACTGAAAAATTA
>JAHEZB010000246.1 GCA_023251285.1 Chitinophagaceae bacterium
GCTTGAATATTATATGGATTGTGCAAGCGACATTCTTCGAACACCCATTGACAGAGATCGTTTTGTAAGTCAATACAATGGATACGTTTTAATAAGGCTGATGCAGGTTTTAGGCGCCTATGGCTTTCGCGGTTTGTTCGAAAGAAAAGCACAATTTCTTACAAGCATCCCATTGGCGCTTATGAACATCAAATGGTTTATGGAAAACAAAAAAACGGGAATTGCATTGCCTGAATATGAGCGGGTAATCAATATAATGGTTCAGGATGAAATTATCAACCGTTTTCGTCCTTTGCAGGCAAATGAATTTACTCCTCTGGTTGTTACCATCAATAGTTTTTCGTATTTAAAAACCGGCTATCCCAAAGAAGAAAGCAGGAATGGTGGTGGCTTTGTTTTTGATTGCCGTGGCATGATGAATCCCGGCAGGTTTGAAGAATACAAAATGCTGACTGGAAGGGACAAACCGGTGATCGATTTTCTTGAACAACAAACAGAAATGCCACAATTTTTAAATGGCGTTTATAATATTGTCGATATTTCGGTAGAAGATTATATCAAAAGAAATTTCCAATCACTCACGGTTAGTTTTGGATGCACGGGTGGGCAGCATCGGAGTGTTTATGCAGCCGATTCGTTGGCCCGGTATCTTTGGAATAAATTTAAAGTAAAAATTAATCTGAACCACATTGAACAAAATATTCATGAACAAAAAGGGTTTTAAAACTCAGAAGAGCATTCGGTATTCACATCTATAAAATGAAAGCAATGATACTCGCAGCCGGCTTAGGTACCCGGCTGAAACCTTTTACAGACGAACATCCTAAAGCGCTCGCAATTGTAAATGGTCAAACAATTTTGCAGAGAAATATACAATATCTTGCTTCTTTTGGTATAAAAGAAGTGATTATAAACGTCCATCATTTTGCTGATCAGGTTATTGATTTCATAAAAAAGAATAATGGATTTGGCAGTGATATTACTTTTTCTGACGAAACAAATGAAGTGCTTGAAACCGGCGGCGGAATAAAAAAAGCAGCCTGGTTTTTTCAAAAAGAGGAATCACCATTTGTAGTGATGAATGTGGATGTTTTAACCGATCTGAATTTGAATAAAATGATTTTTCAGCACGAGAAGGACAGTCCGCTCGCAACCCTTGCGGTCACTTCACGCGAAACTTCGCGTTACTTTTTATTCGACGAAAAAAATCAGTTGTGCGGATGGGAAAATGTAAAAACCGGAGAAAAAAAGATCAGTAGAAAATCCGAAATCTATCTTCAAAAGGCATTCAGCGGCATTCATGTTATTTCTCCAAAAATATTTCCATTAATAAAAATGGAAGGCAAATTTTCAATGGTGGATGTTTACCTGGAACTAGCCAAAAGCCATGTTATTGCTGCATTCGATCACAGCGATTCAAAATTTATTGACGTCGGCAAACCGGAAAGCATTTTGAAAGCAGAAGGAATGTTTTGTAAAGTTTAAATGTTAGAAAAGATGACTTTACAGCCCGCGACAGCCTCTGCCTGTTCTTTCGTTACGCTCGGGAAATCTTCCAAAAATGAATCTATTGATATCCCTTTTTCCAAATGCCAGAACAAGCTTTGAACAGGTACACGGGTTCCTTTAAATACCGGTTTTCCAAATTGTATTTCAGGATTTACAGTTATAAATGATGATAAGGTTTGCATAAAAACCATTTATACAAATTTAGCTTTTAAAATTTTATTTGTTGCCTTAATAATGCCGTCAAGAGAAGAATACGATTTTACTTTATTTGTTGTTTTATTGCTTCAGCAATTTAGGGAAGAAAAGGAAATACTTAAACAAGTTCATTGATAGCAGATTCGATGGAAGGATATAAAAAAGTAAACCCGGCTGCTTTTATTTTCCGGTCGCTTACTGTAGCACTTTTTAAAATTTCAATGCTTCTTTTTCCCAAAACGAATTTTAAAATAAACACCGGTACATGCACTGCTGTAAAAAATTTATTTCGCATTTTATTTCCTAACAGGAGTATCAATTCTTTTTGAGAAACAGGCTCGGGTGCAACAGCATTATAACTGCCATGCAAATATTTATTTTCCATTGCTTCGCAATACATTCTCCACAAATCATCGATGTGTACCCAACTCACGATTTGTTTACCGTTTCCAAAAACCGTTGCAATTCCGAAACGCAATGGCTTTTTAAATTCTTTCAGAGCGCCTCCTTTTTTGCTCAAAACAATTCCGGTTCTTAATTTAACCAGCCTGATGCCGAGTGCTGCCACCGGCTCTACACTTGCTTCCCAGAGCAAACACGTTTCACCTAAAAAATCTTTTGACGGTAAATCTGATTCGATAAAACCATCTTTTCTTTCCAATATTTTTCCATCTGCGCCGTAATAGCCGATAGCAGAAGCAGAAACAAATGTTTTAACGTGATGCTCATTCTCTTTTAAACAATCCACGATTAATTCAGCGCTTTTTGTGCGGCTTTCAAGAATCTTTTTTTTATAATCCGTTGTCCATTTATGGTCCATTACGCCTGCTCCTGCCAGGTGAACGATGTGATCGGCTGATAAGACAGCTTTCTTATCTATAATTCCTTTTTCGACATTCCAATAGCTGTAGGTGATTTTCAAATTTTCGGGCGACCTGTTTTTTTGCTGCGTCAAAATAACGATATCATAACCTCTTTCAATCAAATGACGAGTCAAACGTGAACCAATAAGACCAGTTCCACCAGAGATTAAAACAACAGGCATATGCTTGAAAAATTAAAATAAAATTCAAAAGTAATTTATTTAGATACTTTCATTTTTTAAAAAATGAAAAGCACTCCTGATCCACGATAAATTATCCAATCAGTTGTTAAATTTATCAATAGACATACGCTTCTTAAAGATTAAGATAACAGCCGCATTATTTTTTCGTAAATTAGTATAGCTTTATTCCAAAATAATTCAGGCACGTTAACAGGAAAAAAAACCGGAAAATTTTAAGAACCATGAGGAAAAACTTTTTTGCATTTTTGATTTTAATGATTTTTTATTCTGCTGTTTATTCTCAACAGATCACTTATACACAACCAGAGCCGCAGGATTCACGAGCACTCGATTTTCAAATCATTGGTAAGATTCATGACAATTTTTTAATTTATAAAAATATCAGGAGCAATTATTCGATTTGTACATACGATAATTCCATGCGGCTTCTCAATCGTATTAATATGAATTTCATGCCTGAGAAAACATTGAATGTTGATTTTGTTCTTTATCCGGATTTTGCTTACATGATCTATCAGTACCAGAGAAGAAATACGGTTTATTGTGACGCGGTAAAAATTAACAGCGATGGAAAGTTGTTAGCCGATCCGGTACAATTGGATACTACTCACATCAATTTTTTTGCAAACAATAAGATATATAGTTCTATAAACAGCGAGGACAAATCGAAGATCATGATCTATAAGATACAGCGGAAAACGGAAGGTTTAATTTCACTACATTGTTATTCAATGACAGCCTGCAACTGCAGCACGAATCGAGGATACAAACGGATTTTGACGATAAAAAAGATATGTTCAGCGATTTTTTTGTGGATAATAATGGCAACTTTGTTTTTACAAAAGGAAATAAATCAAGCACGAAAGATTTTATACAGGATCTTTCCTTAATTACGAAACAGCCGCTGGAAGATACTTTCAGGCTCAATACACTCAATCTGTCCGGCAATTTATTAGACGAGATTAAGTTAAAAATCGATAATTTGAATCAACACTATATTATCAACTCGTTGTTTTATACTAAAAGGCGTGGCAATGTAGAAGGAATTTATACCGCCGTTTGGGATATAAACAATAAAAATGTGATCAGTCAACTATTTCAAAACCTCGGTGATTCGGTAAGGTCTGTGGCTAAAACCAACGGCAACAACAAAACGGCATTGAACGATTATTTTATTCGCGATATCATTCTGAAAAAAGATGGTGGCTTTATATTAACAGCAGAGGATTTTTATTCTCAGTCAAGGGGCACTCCATGGAACCGTTATGACTATCTCTACGGCTATCCTTCTTTTTCGCCTTATAATTATTATATGTATTCGCCCTACTCATATGGATACTATCCCTATGGCGGCTTTGGCGGCTATCCCTTTTATAATTCGATGGGCGAGCAGCGGTATTATTACAACAATATCCTGGTACTAAGTATGGACAGAACCGGAAAGCCTGATTGGGCAAGCGTTATACAGAAATCACAATATGATGATCAAACAGATAATTTCCTTTCTTATGTGATTATGCTTACCGGCGGACAAATGCATTTCCTGTTTAACATGCTTGAAAGGCGTACACAACTTTTGACAGACCAAAGCGTATCAGGAACTGGAAAAATCACGAGAAATCCTCCATTAAAAGGCCTTGACAGAGGTTACCAGTTTATGCCACGTTATGGAAAGCAGGTGAGCGCTTCGCAAATTATTATTCCATGCATCTATAGAAATTATATTTGCTTCGCAAAGGTTGAATTTCCTTAAATAACAGAACGTTGCCAGTCTTTAAAAGACTGGCAATCTTGTATTTTTTCGTATACATTGCACCTAATCCTTTTAATTTTTTATTTTTGTCACTAAAATAATTTTCTATTGTGACAGGAATTTTCCGGGCCAATAATCCACTCAATACTTTCCTGCTTTTTGTGTATGGAATATTTTTAAAGCTTGTATGGCTTCTTCATCCGCAAATTCCAATAATAGAAAAATCATCTGGTTTTTTATTTAACGATATTATCAGTACGGTTAAACCTTACTTTGATGCCTATCCTTCTACTTATTTTGTAATTACTTACTTATTGCTTTTTGTACAGGCGGTTACTTTCAACCAGGTTATTACGAGCAGGCATTTAATGCAGAAACCAAATTATTTACCGGCAATGAGTTATCTGT